>JAUVWC010000035.1 GCA_030604325.1 Candidatus Zixiibacteriota bacterium
GCACTGCGATACGAGTACCTGATCAAGCACCTGAAACCGGAGCCGATCAACCCGTAGGTCGTCCGCGATCCTCTCAATGTGGTGCAGATAGGGGGGGGCTATGCGAGATCTGCGTTGGCAAATCCGATCCTGCCAGCCTCCCTCGAGTCTGGAATGGCCTCCGGTGATATGCTGCCCTCGGGAGAAAGCATAAGCGCGCGCTCGAGGGTGTTTCTGAGTTCCCGGTTGTTCCCCGGCCAGTCGTAGGTGCGGAGGCGGTCCCATACCTCCTCGCTAAGTTCCGGCATCGGTTTGCCCAGCTCGGAACAGAGCTGCTCCAAATAGTTGTCCACAATGTCCGGCAGATCCTCCCCGCGTTCGCGCAACGGAGGAACCTCCAGAACCACTACAGACAGATGATGATAGAGGTCATCGCGGAACCAACCCTGGGCAACCTCATCATGCAGATCGGTCGTGTTTGCGGCAATCAACCGCAAGTTGGTGCTCCTGGCGGCGGTCCCGCCCACACGACGGAACTCGCCCACCTCCAGAACTTCCACCAGTTGTGCCTGCACCGACGGAGGCAGCTCCCCAACCTTGTCCAGAAAAAGCGTGCCGCCGTCAGCTTCCTCCACGCGGCCCCGTCTGGCATCGGTTGTGACATCCGGGGTTTCGGTCTCATATCCAAAGAGGTCCAGCTCCAGGTGCTCATTCGGCAACGCAGCGCAGTTGACCGCTATGAACGGGGCAGCGGCACGACCGCCCCTGCTCCAGATGGTCCGGGCGGCCAGTTCTTTGCCGCTCCCGGTTTCGCCGATCAGCAGCACCGTGGAATCGGTGGCCGTCACCCGCTCCAAGTTATCCAGAAATGCCCTCATTGCCGGTGCCTTGCCACCCACGAGTGTAAACAGGGATTGGTGCAGGAGCCGCAATTCGGCGAGTTCTATATCCCGCATCCGGTTCTCAACAGACCGGTTCAATACCAACAGCAGGTGATCGGAGTCGGGTGGCTTGGTGAGAAAATCGAAGGCCCCGGCCTTCATCGTATTTACCGCCCGGTCGATATCCCCTCGGCCGGTAAGGATGACCACGGGCAGCTCGGGAATGAACGCCTTCAGCTCCTCCAACGTTTCCTGACCGCCCTTCACCGGCATCTCCAGATCGAGCAGCACCGCCAGCGGAACCCGCTCCCGGACCAGGTCGATCGCCACCTGCCCGTCGGCAGCCTGCTGCACATCCCAGCCCGCCTGGCTGAGCAGGTCGGCAATCGACTGCCGCACATCCTCATCGTCGTCGGCAATGATAATCCTGCGTCGGACCTCCCTGGGGGGCTCGAGGGCAGGCTCCGCAGAAGAAACTGGCTTTCCTGCCTCCAACAGATCCTTCAGATCCGACACGATCTCTTCGGCAGATTGGTAGCGCACAGCCGGATCCTTTTGCAGAAGCCGCAGCGTGATCTCATTAAGTTTGGGCGATATGTCCGCCCGCAGGCTTGAGGGTGGATCGGGATGATTGCTGACAATGGCGTAGTAGGTAGTGTGCAGGTCGTCTGACTCGAACGGACGCACCCCGGTCAGCAGTTCGTAGAGCGTCACACCCAGTGAGTAGTAATCCAACCGGTGATCAACATCGATACCCTTAATCTGTTCTGGGCTCGTGTAGGCAGCCGTTCCCACTGTCGCTCCGCTTTCTGTTAGACGCGGGGAGGACTTGATCCGAGCGAGACCGAAGTCGGTGATCTTGAGCCGCCCCTTGGGTCCCAGCATCAGATTGTCCGGCTTGATGTCACGGTGGATGATCCCCTTGCTGTGCGCCTCTGCCAGCCCCTCGGCGGTCTGTATCATCCAGCCGACAATATCCGGAATCGGAAGTGGCTCTCCTTCAGTTTCATCAAGACGACCCCTGAGGGAGCCACCTTCTATATACTCCATAACGATAAAGGGCCGCTCCTCCACTTCCCCGAACTCATAGACCATGGCGATATTGGGATGATTGAGGCGGGCAACTGCCTTTGCTTCCTGAAGAAAGCGAGCCTTTACCGACTCGGTGTCCAATAGGTGCTGGGAGAGAAACTTGAGGACGACCTTTCGTTCCAGGCTCGTATCCTCGGCAAGCCAGACCTCTCCCATCCCTCCCCCACCGAGCTTTTCCAGTACTCGGTAATGGCCGATCGATTTCCCAATCATGCGGTTCAAGCAGTCAGCACAGGCGCATACCTCACATTCGCACCCGGTTAGAAGACATTGAATTCTGCCCGTGAGTCTAGCGCTTCACCATCCGAGTGGCAATTGCCTACAATGATGACCTTGATTAAACAAGGTTGTGGCATAGTTGAGATGTCAGCATTCGGAGCATGAGTCGAGGAACAGTATTACTCTTTTCTCCCCCAACCATCGCGAATCACCCTCAATGTATTATCACCCCATATCTTTTTGATCACATCCTCGCTGTATTCTTCTGCGATTAAACGCTGGGTTAATCTGCCAAGTTCGCTTGCATCTTTCAGATCATCAGGAGGATCAGTAAAGCCGTCAAAATCTGTGCCGATGGCCACATGCTCAATCCCGCCGACATTAATAAAGTGATCTATGGTTCGTGTAATAAAATTCAGCCCCCGTTTTGTCTCATGAGGCATGAGCCAATAATTCATGAATATTACGGCAACAACACCACCTGTTTCGGCGATCTTCTTGATTTCCCAATCTTTCAAATTATATGGGCTCGGATTAACTTCATAAGCTCCAAGATGTGATGCAATTATCGGAATACGATTGCCAACGATTTCGTACACTTGTTTACGTGCCGGTGGGGTACAATGCGTGATGTCGATGATCATGCCCAATTCAATCATTTTTTCAACGACCTGCTCACCCAATTGCGTCAGTCCAAGGGTGAGATCACGATCTCGCTTGAAACAGCCAAACTTTCGCACGTATCCGGGGAATGGGTAAACGGGATAGGCAATGCCGTTTTCATAGAAGTGTGTTAGGGTAATGTAAGCCACACCTCGATCAAAGAAGTGCTGTAGCTTATCTACACTGCCATCGAGACTGTGAGCACCTTCAATGTTGTGGATTACAGCAATTGGTCTGTCATCACCCATTCCAAGAATTTCATCCAGTTCTTTCACTGAATAAGCCATCTTTGCCATTATTTTTCCCGTCTTCGGATCTTCGGACTTCTCAACCTGTTCTTCCATATCGTCAAGAAGTTGATCGGTGACGTTGAAATAAGGTTGTCCAAAGACTTTTCTCCATTTAAACGGCATTAGAAATCGAAAGATGTTAAGGCACCTGCAGTCATCGATTATTCCTCTTTCCGGGGCATAAACAGTCGACCAAAGGACATCTACACCGCCGTCGTTCAATTTGCGGAAATCAGTGCGAACGCTAAAGGGATTGAAAGAACGGGTGGCTCCGAAGTAAGAAGTTAGTTTCCGATTAAGGAGTGATACTTTCAAAGAGGGATGGGCATGGACATCAACGATGATCGCTTCATCGTGAATTCTTGCCCATTCCTGGATAGTGTCATCAGGCATGGCTTTATCCCCTGCTAGAGCTCGTCCAGCACCTCTTTGATTGTCCAGAACTGCCGCTCGATCTCCGGCTTGATCTCTTCTCGGCGGATCCCAAACGCGGGATGAAGTACGGGTAAGAACGTAATCTCGCGGCTCCCGATGACTTTACGGCGTGGCTGGCAGGCCACCTCCGTGATCTTCTCCTTGGGAAAGAACCGCTCCAGCGCCACCCTACCCAACAATACCACCAGGTCAGCCTTCACGAAGGTGAGCTGCCGTTCCAGGTAGGGTGCACAGTACTTTATTTCAGCTGCCCTCAGGTCCCGATTATCGGGCGGCCGGCACTTAACAATATTAGTGATGAAAACCTGCGATCTGTCGAGCCCGATCTTCGCCAGAAGCTCAGTCAGGTATACGCCCGCCGCTCCGACAAACGGCTCGCCATGCTGATCCTCCCAACGACCCGGTGCTTCACCTATGAAGAAAACCCTGGCGTTTACCGGGCCCACACCGGGAACCGCCTGTGTCCGATATCCCGCCAGCTCGGGGCAGCGGGTGCAGTCTCTGATCAGACTGTGGAGCTCCTCCAGATTTTTACTGGTAGCAATGGGATCGAACGGTGCGAACAGATCTTCCTGGGAAGGATCGAACATGGGTGTCTCCGGCAAGGGTCGTGTGTATATGAATCCTCAACATTCTACACGGTCAGGCTTAACGCGGACGACTCCTCCTGCTAAAGAGCCCCCCGGCGGCGCGCTCCAGAAGCCGGCAGAGCCCACGGCACCCGCCGCGTGGGGGCCGTTAAAGAGCGCAGCGTTGAACAGCACCCGGAAAGTGCCGAACGGCTGGCCGCGCCACTGTGGCTTAAACCCTATCAAAATCACATGACCTTCACCATGGTGGACATCCAGCGCCGCCGCATGCCCGTGGAGGTGCTCCTCACCCAGCAGGTAGCCGGAGAGAAGCGGTGAGCCCGCTTCCCGGTACTTGGCCAGGGCCACTCCCTTGAAGTCATCAGTCGTCGTGAACACGGGACTACGGCTGAAGAAGATCTTGGCGTTGGACGGCATACCCGCCATCACGGGATGGACAGGGTCGGCAACTACCTCCAGGATCGAACCACTGATGGAGAACGCGTCGCGACGAAGGCCAGTTGTTACGTTCCTGACCGGCAGGTTCAGCTCGTCGATGGCGAACTGGCTACTCCCGTTCATACACACCAGCGTTCCCCCACCCCGCACAAATTCATCGAGAGCACGTACACCCTCCTGGCCAATGCCTCCGGCATACCTCGGCGACACCGAGCCCTCCTGGAATCCCTGCAGGATCGTGCGGCTGCCGTAGTCGGCGAAGATGATGACATCATAGCGCTCGCACAGAAGGCCGCTCTTGAAGTCGGTGTTTCTCATGCTGGTGAAATCGAAGTCGTACTGTTCGAGCAGCCAGCGGGTCCACCCCTCATCCATACTGGCCGACCAGGGCCGGAAGAGCCCGATGCGCGGCTTCGACACCAATACCCCAGAAGGCTTGGTGCGTTCGGCTCTAAGCGCAAGGGAAGCGACTAGTTCTCGAACCGCCTGCTGGCTGAGGCCGGTGATGATGAAACGGCCATCCGACCCGGGTCCGGAACCGCCAGTCCTCGCCGGTTCGAATCTCACCGCCCCACCCCCACGCCATGCCCGGTTGACGGCGCGGAAGGCGTTGTTCTGCGCGGCGTCGACCGCCAGAGCGGGGCCAGATCCCGTCAGCCTGTCTTCAAAAGGCACGATGCCTGCCACAACTGGGTCTGAGTCGAACCCCAGGCCGGGAACGCTATCGAAGGGAGCGAGATCGACCTCCACGCCAACCAGGCCGGCCTCTACAGCCTCCCCCGGATCCACCGACTTCCAGTCCACCGCCTCGCCTTGAACCGGTTCCATCACCGCAAGAACCTCGTCGGAGAGCGGAACCGCAGCTTCTACCACCCGCACGTCGAACTGGTAGGGAAGGGTCCATCCTGAGACGTCGTACGGCTGCTTAGGCGGACCGCCGGAGTATTCACGCAGATCCGGATATTCCTGGACCTCAAGCAGAGTGCGCGCAAGTTCGGCGTATTCCTGGTTCATGGGGATCACCCAGGTGCCAGCCGGATATGTAATCCCCTCGAATATCACCTGGGACTTCAGCTGGCAGACCTTTATGCCGTTGAACGCCAGGCGGCGTAGCATCTCCACAGGCGCGACCGGGTCGCGCTGTCTCTGTGGGATAAAGTAGGCGTAGGGCGGTTCTTCAGCGTACTTGCGAATGGCGTCACGACCCGCCTGGTAACGGTTGTAGAGAAGATCTGCCTTGAATTTGGCGGCGAAGTCCAGCACCCCCATCGACGCGGTCACCATGTACTCGACCGCGTCCCGCAGCCGCCACCAGCCTCCCGGCCATGGGCTGGCGTATAGCGATCCAGACCGCAGGTCTCCGCCGCGGCCGGTAACGTCGGAGATGGTGTAGAAGTGAGGAGTGGCATAACGATAGAGGGCAGTTTCCGTCCAGAAGGCGGCGGCATTCTGTAGCATGGGCAGATAATCGATGTAACCCGGGTACCAAGCATCAAACGTTCCCATGTGGGTGGCGCCAATCTGGCCCCGTTCCTCCAGCGCCTGTGCCATCAACATGCCGATCGTGTTGACCGTGCGCGACATCAGTGGGTGGACCCGGTTACCTATCGGATCGTCGAAGGGGGGCAGCCAGATCCTGGTGGGGAAGGGAGCGGTCTGGTGATGGACGTAGACAATCTGGGGTTCCCACTCCCGCCACGTCCGGCCGATGACGCGCGATTCGATCATATTGAGCATGTAGGCGTCACGGTTATTGTCGTGACCGACATACTTCTGATACAACCACGGCAACGAAGAGGTCTCATAGGGTGTGCCGAGATTCGATTCGTACCACTCTACCACTATCGTCTGGCCGTCTGGATTCAGCGTCGGCCACAGCATGAAGATGACGTTGTCTAGAATGGCCTGGATCTCCGGGTCTTCATCCGCAGTGAGCAGGTCGTAGGCGAGCTGGATGGTATGCTGGTGGGCCGCCACCTCGGAGGCATGAACCGCTCCGTCGATATGCACGATAGCTTTGCCCTCGCGCGCCAGCTGCCGCGCCTCCTCGTCGGTGAGGCCCTCGGGGTGGGCAAGACGCAACGAGATCTCCCGGTAGCGCTCGACATTAGCCAGGTTTTCGGCCGAGGAGATCAGCGCCAGGTAGAAGGGACGATTCTCGGAGGTTCTTCCTACATATATCAGCCGGAGCCGGTCGGTGGCGGCAGCGAGTTGCTTGAAGTAGTTTATCGATTCCTCATAGGTGGCCATTTCGAAGTCGGCACCAACCCGGAACCCCAGAACCGACTCTGGTGTGGGTATGTCCCCGGCCTGCCCGAAGGAGACTGAAAACGACACGCAATAGATGCACAGGACGATTGCGATAAGAACAGGCGCTTTTTTCATCGGTAGCTTCTTCCTTCAGTTCCTCCAGTTTTGCCGTACACAGTCGAGAGGATAGTACACAGGGCAGAGGAACAGGACTGCAATTATTTACATCAAGCATAGCTGACGGCTACTGGAGGGACAAACATGGGAGGACTGGCGTCCCCAGGTACAGGTAGCTATCCCTTGCCGTGGAGGGCCCGCCAGGCCTCCAGGTAGCTGGCGGCTTGGGGATTATCCTCATCCCAGCGGGGTTCCTGGCTGCTGTTGGCCAGTCTTATCAGCCCCAGAGCCAGCATGCGGGTGGTCCGGGCCATGTTCTCGTAATCGATCTTGTCCGGATTGTCTCCCGGTTGGTGGTAATCCTCATAGGAATAGGTGACGCAGACGGTATGGGCCGGTATCCCCTTGGCAGCCAGAGCACCGTTATCACTGCGCATGAAATAGGGACCGGAGTTCTGCTCATGGTGGAAGACCTCGATACCCATATCCCGGCCGGCCTCCACGAAGGTGAGGGGAAGATCTGAATAATCGAAACCGGTGAAGGAGGCGCGGTTCGTTTGGTCGCCCCCCTCTCCATCGGTGCGGCCGATCATCTCCATGTTCACCATGGCAATGGTCTTCTCCAGTGGGACGACGGGATGTTCGGCGTAGTAGCCGGAGCCCAATAATCCCCGCTCTTCACCGAAGAAGGTCATGAAGAGAATGCTGCGCCGGGGCCGAGCAGGCATGCTGGCCAGAGCCTCGGCCAGCTCGATGACGGCCACCGTACTGCTGCCGTTGTCATTGGCACCGTTGCAGATACTGTCGGGGTAGGCGCCCGATCTAATACCGATGTGATCGTAGTGGGCTGTCACCAGGATATAAGTGTCCTTCAGCTGCGGATCGGAGCCGGGCAGGAGCCCGACCACGTTCTTGAGGATGACTGGTTCCCCCTCCGGTTCGACAGCCTCCTCGACAGGGACGAGCCGTGTGTAACGGAAGACACGTTTCTCTCCCGAGGGCAGTGTTCGCTCCCGTTCGATGGTGGTCAGCACCCACTTCGACGTCTGGTAGTAGCCGTCGTCACCGACCGGCTCCAGTCCGATACGCTTGAACTGGGTGGCGATATAGAGGGCGGCCAGGTCGAGGCCGGGAGAGGGGGTGGCGCGCCCCAGCAGTTCGTCGGAGGCGATAAACTCCAGATGACCGGCCAGCGACCGTGCCGTTATATGGTCGAGGAACGCCTGTTGCGCGCCCGTTACAGAACCGCTCTGGGCAAGCGCATACCCCTGCAGCGATAGAAACAGCAGGAAGAAAATCGGGAGGGCCCGTGTTGTTTTTCGCATGAGATTCCTGTCCTTCAACATGTTATGTCATCCTCGGGCACCAGGGCTGACAATACCTTGATGCCCTGATTACTACAATCCGGGCAGGATCTGCGTACCGCCACCGCAGGAGGTACCGGCGCTCATGACAAGAACAAGATAAAGCACCCCCCTCAGAACGTTGGACAGTTGCATGAATCCCCCTCGAATCTACATGCCAGCTACTCAATCATGACATGTTTTATACTCCGTGTGATACTCACCTGGACCTTACTGAGCACCCTCGAGGTGTTCCTCGATTATTGCACGAGCCCGTTCCGCATCTTCTTCCCTGACCAGGATA
>JAUVWC010000338.1 GCA_030604325.1 Candidatus Zixiibacteriota bacterium
GGTAGCACAGGTGGTTTGGGCGGATCGGGGATCTGATCCGGCAGCTGGTGGAGCGCGTACAGATCGATATCGTGCATAGCCAGTTCGGCCTCACGCATGATACGGTCGAGGTCGAGATCGTGCAGGAACAGCTCGGAGGCCCGCAGCGCGGCCTCGATCTCCCTTTCCAACAGCTGCAGGGGAGGTCGAAGTACCGGCGGCTGCTGCTGCTGAACCTGAACCACCGGTTGAGGGGGCGGGTTCTGCGGGTCCGCACTTCTCCCCACCCCTCCCATCGTGGTAACGGCCAATCCCCCTGCAATCCATAACAACACATTCATGTCGTATCTCCTCCTTGGTCCGGCTCAGTCTCCGCCGACACGTGGTTCATAAGTAGCAAGTCTGTAGATGAGCGAGCGGTCGTTTATGCCGCCGCGCAGCAGCGCCAGCCGGTCCGCGTCCGCCTCGCCCTGCCAGGTCGATACATCAAGCAGGATGATCTCCAGATCCTGTATGAGGCTCAGGATGTCTGTGTTGTCATCCATATAGGCGCTCGACTCCAGCAGGCGTACCTCCTGTATCAGATCCCTGCTGAGGGCTTCTTCGGCCTCCAGGTGATAGTGCCCCTGCTCATCAGGCCTGGCCGTGGTCAGCGCCAGCAGGAGGGTGCGTGTTCTCTTCAGCATCGAGCGTACCTCGGCCTCGGCCGCACCCACGTCTATCCACCCCTGTTCACCTGCCGTCGATCCGACCAGAACCCTACGCCCACCCTCTCCGAATATGCTCGGAGCCGCTACCCGTAAGACGGCGGCCCCGAAAACGATCAGGCATACAGCAGCAGCCAGGGCGACGGGTACGGGAATCCGAAACTCGCCGTGGCGGAGCCATCTTGCCGTCTTCGCGGGCCAGCTTTCGGCTGCGGGTCTTGCCGGGGAGGTGGTATCGGCCTCCCCTTTACCGGTGCTGATGCGGGCCAGGGTTCGAGCTTCAAAATCGGCCGGATACGCCCTGTCGAAAGCCGCCTTCAGGCCCTCGGCGAAAACGGCATTCATCTCAACCGCTTCACGGCACGCCTGACAACCCTCGAGGTGTTCCTCGAACTGTGTGCGCTGCCGGGGATCGAGATCTCCGTCGCGGTAGCGACTGCTCATTTCCTCCCAGCGGTCGTGGTTCATTTTGATTCCATCCTCCCCAGATGGGGGGCCAGTTGTGCTCTCAGTACTCGGCGTGCCTGGAAAATGTCCTGTTTCACGTTGGGGAGTGATCGACCGGTAATCTCCGCGATCTCCCGGTAGCTCAGCTCGCTATACTCTCTCAACACCAGTGCCTCCCGTTGGGAACCCTCCAGGCTCTGGATCGCCCGGACGACCAGTGCTTGAACTGCATCGTTGCGAACACTCTCATCAGCTCTCTCCCCATCCCTCCTCCACTCCGAATCGAGGATGTCGGCTTTCCCCTCCGTATCCAGCCCCTCCCATGCCACCTGATTGCTGCGGCTCGTCAGCATGTCCAGCGCCTCAGTTCGCGCCACCCGGTGCAGCCAGCTCGACAACGACGCTGTGGGTGAGTACGCCTCGGGACGTCGGGCCAGCTTGACGAACACCTTCTGCGTGACGTCATCGGCGA
>JAUVWC010000308.1 GCA_030604325.1 Candidatus Zixiibacteriota bacterium
CCGGTATGATGGATACGGTCCTCAATCTGGGTCTGAACGATAAGAGTGTAAAGGGTCTGGCCAGGGCTGCTGGAGGTGACGAGCGGTTCGCCTGGGACTGCTACCGCCGGCTCATGCAGATGTACGGCGGGGTCGTCCTCGAGATCTCCGGTGAGGAGTTCGAGGAGATAATTGCGCGCACGAAGAAGAAGAGGAAGATCACCCTCGACATCGAGCTTACCGCCGACGACTGGCGCGGTATCGTCTCCGACTATAAGAAGCTCGTCAGGAGGAAAACCGGCAGGGCATTCCCCCAGGATCCGCAAGATCAGATCTGGGGCGCCATCGGGGCGGTATTCAGCTCGTGGGACAATCCCCGCGCCATCACCTACCGCAAGCTGAACAACATACCACACGATCTGGGCACGGCGGTGAACGTTCAGGCCATGGTCTACGGTAATCTGGGCGAGGGTTCGGCCACCGGCGTGGCGTTCACGCGGAATGCGGCCACCGGCGAGGACACCTTCTACGGTGAGTGGCTCCCCAACGCCCAGGGTGAGGATGTGGTTGCCGGTATCCGCACACCGCTGCCGCTGCAGCCGAGCAAGGACGTGGACCTGCCCTCCTTGAAGGAGCGGATGCCCAAGATTTATGACCGGCTCGAAAAAATCAGGGAGAAGCTGGAGAAGCACTACCGCGAGATGCAGGACGTGGAGTTCACCATCCAGGGCGGCCGCCTGTGGATGCTCCAGACGCGTACCGGTAAGCGCACCACCCAGGCGGCTCTGAAGATCGCGGTGGACATGGTGCGGGAGGGTCTCATCACCAAGGAGGAGGCGGTCCGGCGCATCGAGCCCAACCAGCTCGATCACCTCCTCCATCCCTCGTTCGTAGAGGCCGCGAAGAGGACGGTCCTGGCCACCGGTCTGCCGGCCTCTCCCGGGGCGGCGGTAGGGCAGGTCGTTTTCAGCGCCGACGAAGCTGAGAAGTGGGCTGCCGGCGGCAAGGACGTCATCCTGGTCCGGGTCGAAACCAGCCCGGAGGACATCGGAGGAATGGATGCCGCACGGGGTATCCTCACCGCCCGTGGTGGAATGACCAGCCACGCCGCGGTGGTGGCCAGGGGCATGGGCAAATGCTGCGTTGCCGGCTGCGAGGCGCTGGATGTCGATTACAAGAATAAACAGTTCATTATCGGCAAGAAGGTGATAAAGGAGAGAGACTGGATCAGCCTCGATGGTACGAGCGGTGAGGTGATGGAGGGGAGGGTGACCACCCGTGAGCCGAAGCTGAGCAAGGACTATTACAAGCTGATGAAGTGGGTGGACGAGATCCGCAGGATGAAGGTCCGCACCAACGCCGATACACCCGAGGATTCCCGGGTGGCAAGGAACTTCGGCGCCGAGGGAATCGGGCTGTGCCGCACCGAGCACATGTTCTTCGAGGACGAACGTATCAACTGGATGCGCCAGATGATCCTGGCTGAGACCGAAGAGGGGCGCCGGGAGGCCCTGAAGAAGCTGCTGCCCATTCAACGCAAGGACTTCGAGGGCATATTCAAGGCGATGGACGGGTTGCCGGTCACCATCCGGCTGCTCGACCCGCCGCTGCACGAGTTCCTCCCCCACGGGGAAACGGCGATCAGGGCGGTCGCCAAGGAGCTGGGGATAAAACCGGCCGAGGTGCGCAAACGGGCGGAGACGCTGGTAGAGTTCAACCCGATGCTGGGACACCGGGGATGCCGGCTCGGCATCACCTACCCGGAGATCTCGGAGATGCAGGCCCGGGCCATCTTCGAGGCGACCTGCAACGTCGCCAGGAAGGGTGTCAGAGTCCTGCCTGAGGTGATGATTCCCCTCATCGGCACCGAGCAGGAGTTCAACCTGCTGAGAGACATCATCGTGCGGGTGGCCGAGGAGGTTATGAAGAGGAAGAAGATCAAGGTCAAGTACCTGGTCGGCACCATGATAGAGATTCCGCGGGCCTGTCTGGTGGCGGGCAAGGTCGCCGAACGTGCCGAGTTCTTCTCCTTCGGCACCAACGACCTCACCCAGATGACCTACGGCTACAGCCGTGACGACTCGGGACGCTTTCTGAACGACTACGTCGAGAACGATATCCTGCCCGGCGATCCGTTCCAGAGCCTGGATACCGACGGTGTGGGAGAGCTTGTAGCAATAGGTGTGGAGAGGGGCCGCAGGGTTAATCCGAAACTAAAGGTCGGTGTATGCGGCGAACACGGGGGGGATCCAGACAGCGTTGTCTTCTTCCACAATGTGGGACTGGACTATGTCTCCTGTTCGCCTTACCGTGTTCCAGTTGCACGTCTCGCAGCCGCGCATGCCGTACTCGAAGAGAAAGGTAAAATCTGGCGGGACAAATGAGCCGGGTAATCGCC
>JAUVWC010000115.1 GCA_030604325.1 Candidatus Zixiibacteriota bacterium
GAACTGGACCTGATCATGCTCTGCGGCGGCGGTGCGGCCATTCCGGGCCTTCCTGCGCTGTTGGAGACGAAAAACAACGTGCCGATCCGGATCGCTAATCCGCTCCGCAGGATCGATTTCGATCCCAAGCTTTTCCCGGAAGGTAACATCGAGCGTATAGCACCGACCCTGACGGTAGCCATCGGCCTGGCGCTGAGGAAGGTGGGCTAGCGTGGTCTTCGAGATAAACCTGCTTCCGGAGAAATACCGGAAGAGAAAGATCACCATTCGGGTCGATACGCGCCTGCTGGGGATAATTACGGGGATTGCCATCGTTGCCTTGGTCGGTT
The DNA here is from genome assembly GCA_030604325.1 of Candidatus Zixiibacteriota bacterium. GTDB lineage: Bacteria > Blakebacterota > Blakebacteria > Blakebacterales > Blakebacteraceae > JAGLTZ01. The sequence goes on from JAUVWC010000115.1 coordinate 330, forward strand.
GGATTACTATCAACCAGGGAATCAGAATGACTGCTCTCGAGAGAGAAGCTCAAGACCTGGAGGCACAGAAGAGTGTGCTTGAGCCTACTGCTCTACGCGTTGACCAGTACCGCGGAGAAATCGAGAGTCTGCAACAGCGGATCCGTACCCTGCAGGGATTAGGCCAGCGTAACAACGTACAGCTACAGATTCTGGAGATCGTCAGAACCCAATTGCCCGACGATCTCTGGCTGCTCGATCTGAACCAGATCGCCCGACAGCAGCAGCGTCCAGGGGCGGGTATTTCCGCCGGTCAGGTCCTGAATTTCAGGGGGGTGGCACTTTACAAAGAAAGGGTTATCGAACTTATCGCCCGTCTAAAGGCACAAGAGCTCATCCAGCGGGTGCAGACCAACTTTATTCGGCCCAGACGGGTTGAAGAGGTGGATATTTTCGAATTTGCCTTAACCGCCGTGTTAAACGTTTCGGGTTGAGACGGCCATGGATTTAAGTGACCAGAAAACGCAGCTTATGCTCCTGGGTGGCCTCGGCGCTCTTGCCCTCCTGTACGTGTGGTTCACCTATGTCTACACGCCCAGAAATGAGCGGATAGGCGAATTGGAGGGTCAGGTCAGCGAACTGCAGGCTGATATCCGGCAACTGGAATTAAAGGTGCGCCAGCTGCCCGAGGTCGAAGCCGAACTCCAGGCCACCAGGGTGCGTTGGGAAGAGATACTCAGATCGTTCCCGACAGAAGCAAAGGAGGAGGAGATTTTCGGCAATCTCACCATTTCAGAGCACGCGGCCGGACTCTACATCTCCAGCATCACAAAGGGAGCCAGGCGGACCAAGGAGCTTTATATCGAAGATGATTATGCCGTTGACATGATGGGCCGCTACATTGAGTTGGAACGATTCATCAGAGAGCTGGCTTCTATGCCGCGAAGGATGACTGTGCAAACAATGCAGCTCACCCATCCGGCAGAGGCGGGTATTGCGGGTGGACAGGTTGGGGCCGGTGCCACCGGCCCTCCTCCACAAGAGGATGAAGTGATCATCCGCTGCACGATCACGACATATCAGGTAAGAGGGGGTGGATAGTATGGTGCGGGCGCGAAAAGACACGATCTCTATCGCGGTTGCGGTAACAATGGTTGCCGTGGGCTGTTTGTGCGATACGGCTTCGGCCGTAGTGCAGCAGCCGGTTGATGCTGCGGAAATATCTTCCATTGAGCTCCTACCGGGTATGACCTCCGAGACTTTCACCCTGCGGGTGCGCTGCAGCCAGGACAGGGAGTTCTCCGCCTTCTGGGTTGGCAGGAGAACTTTCGTGCTGGATATCCGGGGGGCTTACACTCCTTTCCGTGGTAATGCCGTCAGGCAGTGGGAGACCTCGCCCGTCGAAGCCGTACGGGCCAGCCAGTTCATGGAGAGCCCGTTCCCCATCGCCCGGGTGGAGGTGGATGTGTTGGCGTCGATGGGGGCAGTGGCCCGGTGGGTGGATTCCAATCTAGATATTATGTTTGTGCCTCCAGGACCCTCTGTTGCTGCAGCCGGGCAGTGGCCGCTACCTGCCGGCACCACAGGGGCAAGGCAGCAGGCCGCAGCCGATATTGTAGGAGCAGAACAGCCGGCACAGCCGCCACAACCGGGACAGCCGGCAACGACCCCCACAGAACAACCAACACAACGGCCTGTCTGGCGGCCTGGTGGGAGAGAAAACCCGTTCGACCCCATTATTAAGCCGCCGGTGGGGGTTGACATGGCAAATACTATCACCCGGCCTTTGCCCAACGCCGAGCAGCTCACCCTTTCGGGCATAGTGTATGACGAGAACAGACCGAATGAGTGTATTGCTCTGCTTCGCGATGGCCAGGGAAAAACCTATCGCCTCAAGAAAGGGGACCGGGTGTTGTTCGGCTTTGTGAGCGAGATCACGCCTAAAGAAATCGTGTTCAGACTGGATATCTATGGTCGGCGTAAAGAGGTACGCCTGACCCTTGACTATCCTCTAGAGAGGTGAGAAACGTGCGACGCACGCGAGCTTCCATGTTAGTTCTGGTGGCGCTTGTTGCTCTGGCGCCGGTGAGCTCTGTAAATGCCCAGTGGCAGACATTTGAACGCTCCGGGGTGATTCCCCGTCTCGGCTTCGAGGGCGCCGACGTGAGGTCGGTATTGACCCTCATCGGTGAGTATGGGGATGTGAACATAGTGTTCGCCACTCAGGTTTCAGGGCAGGTGACGATGCAGCTGCGCCGGGTGACCTGGATCGAAGCCCTCGAGGCGGTAATGATGCAGTTGGACCTGGTCAGCGATCCAGACACCGCGGTGCTGGTAGGTGGACTGCCGGAAGGCATTACCTTCATCGAAATCATGCGCCGGACCGATTTCAACCTCCGCGAACAGCAGGCTCTTCAACAGCAACTGGATATCGTCACCAGCCAGCCGCTGGATACGCAAATCATCCCGCTCAATCACTCGCAGGCCGCGGAGATACAACTGGCCATAGCGCCACTCGGCTCGCCGGAAGGTATAATCCAAATCGACACGCGGTCGAACAGGTTGATCGTCCGCGATTACCCGGACAACCTCCGGTTAATCAATGAGGTGATACGAGCACTTGATGTCGCGGTTGAACAGATCCGCATTGAGGCTAGACTGCTGGAAGTCGACACCGACCTGATGCACGAGGTGGGTCTCGACTGGAGTCTCAACCTGACGGGTACTAACCCCCTGCAGATAAGCACTATCACCAATCGAGTGTCAGACGCCAATATCATCGGGATACTTGGCCCATTTACAGGTACCGATTTTTCGCTGGATGCCACCATTGCCGCTATGGAACAGCAGGGCATCGCCAATGTCGTCGCCACACCGAGCATATCGGTCATGGACAACGTAGAGGGCCGGGTGTTCATGGGTGAACAGATTCCCCTGCGTACGCTGGATATTGCCGGCAACACCAGAGTGGAATTTCGGCAGGTAGGAACGGAGCTGATCGTTACACCTCATGTTGTGCAGGGGGATAAGATCATTCTTGAACTGGCGCCGAAGAGGGAGTCGTTCCGCGTCGATCCCGCAGCCGGCGGGGTCATCGTTATCACCCAGGAAGCGTCGACAACCGTATTAGTCAATGATGGGGAGACGGCTGTCATCGGCGGGCTTAAATCGGAATCGGTGCAGGAAGCCGATTGGGGGATTCCCATTCTCATGAACATTCCGATCATCGGGGCATTATTCCGCTTCCACAGACGGCAGGTCCAGGTGCGGGACCTGATTCTCTTTGTTACACCACACATCCAGCGTGCGAGCACAGTAACCGTGCCTCCACTGCGGTAATCTCCCGGGGTTCACCCGCTTCCCGCTTGAGGAGTTTTAGAGATGCGAATCAATTCACTGACACATCTGGGGACGATTCTTGTCGCTGTCGTGATTGCGGTGATCGGTTGTGCAGGCGAGGAGGAGAGGGCGCCCATCAGTATCACGCCGGTGGTATGGCAGGAACAGCCGGTGAATATCCCGGCGGACGGTGTCTCCCAGGCAGAGATGACCGTTACAGTAGTCACTGAAGAGCAGAAGAGAGTCCAAAATGTTCCGGTCATATTCAGAGCCCTCGATGCGAGCGACTCCACGAAGACCCTGGGCACTCTCAGTCAATACACTGTCGTCACAGATGTAAACGGGGAGGCGGTTACTTACCTGACGAGTATCGAGAGCGAAGTCGATACAACATGTTGGGTATTCGCAGCCGCTGACGTCAGTGATACGACCGGCTGGATTGTTAATCCGAAAACTGGTGCCGGTGTGAGCGTCGACCGGGCTCCTCCCGGTTCGATAGCCATTGTTTCCGCGGGTCCGCTCTCCGACGAGGAACTGGAGGCACGCCTCCATGCTATTCTGCTGAACAGAGCGTATGAGAGAGCGCAGGAACGCGGGAAGGGATTGGGTGCGTGGGTGGGGGAGCCTCAAGGAGGCCGTGGTGCCGGCTCCCGGGCAGTAGAGGCAGACAGGCTGACGGTAGTTTTTGAGGGCATCCAGATCAGACTGAGCACCGACAAAGCAGGGGGGCTCCCTGCTGACGGTGTTTCTACCGCCAAGATTACCGCCACCGCGCGCACGACCCGCGGCCTCAATGTGGAAGATGTGCGGCTCAGTTTCACCGCCAGAGAGGGCAAGATCACGTCGACGGCTCAAACCGACCAGTACGGCATCGCCGAAGTCACTCTCACCTCTGCCGTAACGAGCTCGGCGGACGATACCATCATCGTAATAATGGGTGTCGCAATCACCGAAACGCTGGTACAGACCTATGTCCAACCAGTACTCACGGTGTCGGCCGATGACGACAACCTGCCGGCCGACGGGAATTCTACCACCGACATACGGGCGCGCCTGCTGACGCCGGCGGGCAATCCTATTGTGGGGGCCGAGGTTGACTTTAGCCTCTCCGGCATCAATGATGCTTCGCTTACCGTCCAGGGGGCTACCAATTCCGACGGTGAAGCGATCGCAACCCTCAAAGCGGGCCAGACGGCCGGCACGGCCACGATCGTTGTCAGCTTCAGCAGCCTGCAGGTCAGCACGACTGTCGACTTCCTTGGGTTGAATGTCACCCTTACGCCGGCCGTGTCGAGCATTCTGGCCAACGGTGTATCGACCACCGAGATCACCCTGGTGGCGAAGACCCAAGTCACGAACGTCGCCGTGGTGGGGCAACCAGTCACCTTCGCCACTAACCTGGGAACAATTCCCGCCACCGCTACCACCAATTCGTCCGGTGTGGCCGCTGTAGACCTGAAGAGCGCTACAACAGCCGGTACGGCAACCATAACTGCCCAGATAGGTAGCGTGACTGTTCAGACACAAGTTCAGTTCATGGCTGCCCTCAATTCCATTTTACTGACTACCGACACGCCGACTCTGTTGAGGGATGGTGTGCAGAGTGCGGATGTGACGGCGACTCTGCTGGATGTGATGGGTGATCCGATCGAGAACAAGAGGGTCGATTTCGCCCTCCTCTCCAGCAATTGCACGCTGAACAAGA
>JAUVWC010000021.1 GCA_030604325.1 Candidatus Zixiibacteriota bacterium
CCGGGTCTGGTCCCGCAGTCGCAGGCGATCCCCCTTATTCAGGTTCTCGGTCTCGATCGGTTCGCCCACCACTAGCAGGATATTCCCCTTCTTTATGTGCCTCCGCTTGGCAGCCAGCAACTTCTCGGTTCCGATCAACGCCACTGGAACGATCGGTACTCCTGCCTGAATAGCCAGACGGAATCCCCCCGACTTGAACTGCATCACCTCCCCGGTCTCACTACGGGTACCCTCGGCAAACACGAAGACACGGGATCCCTTTTTCAGCATGCGCGCCGCCGGTCCAAAGCTCATCTGGGCTTTCTTGGCGTCCCCCCGATCCACGGGCACAAAGCCTTCCGCATGGAGGAGCCAACCGAGAACGGGGATCCGGAAAAGGGATCGCTTGGTCATCATTCGCACTCTTCCGGGCAGAAGGGCCAGGCTTACCGGGATATCAAGCGTGCTCTGATGGTTGGCGATGAAGACGCACGGTCCCTCCTCCAGGACATTCTCGAGCCCTATCCCGCGGTATTGAACGCCGGCAATACGCAGAGAGACCCTGGCCCACCACCGTATCAGCCGTACGTTAAAGCGCCTGCTACCCGGCAGCAGCAGCGCAACCAGTCCCGACGAGGCAACAAAAATTGTGAAGGCACCCAGCAATCCCCAGATAAGCCGGCTGCGCAGGTCTTGCATCATGCGGATAAGCCCCCTTCATTCCCCAGGGCTACGATTGAATACGTCACCGCTGGCCGGGGTTGGCACGGACCCGGCACTACCCTATCTTCGAACTTGTACCAATGATACTTTACTGGAAGGAGGCCCGTATGCTCCAGCGGCCTTTTTACGGGGGATGGGTTTTCCGGCTGGAAACAGGAGAGTCTATTCCCGAGGCGATCGTGGCCTTCTGTGAACAACATTCTATTGCCGCCGGCACATTCAGCGGCATAGGAGCCGTCCAGTGGGCCCGCCTGGGGTATTACGATCAGGAGGCGGGCGATTATGTAGACCAGAAGTTTGATCGCGAGCTGGAGGTCGTTTCACTTACCGGGAATATCAGTCGCAAAAGTGATGGGATCCTGTTCGCACACACCCACTGTGTCCTCAGTGGAGCGGATATGCAGGTCGTCGGCGGGCATCTGTTCGAGGCGGTCGTGGGGCCGACACTGGAGGTCTATCTCTGGACTATCCCGGGCGAGATACGCCGGACCACTGCCCCGGACCGGTCCCTCGAATTGATAGATTTATAACAATACACTGCATGAGCCATAACAAAGCATATGGCTGAAAAGGGACGTTTCAGTCAGAGAGCCACGGGTCTCTGAGCTGAAATGAGGCATTTTCCGCTAGGTCCAGGAAACCGACGAATGGCGCGGAGACGTACATTAAGTACGTCGCACAAGCCATGAGGAAAGTTGACGCTGAGATAGCGGAAAAGAACCGTTTCAGTCAGAGAGCTGGTTCTCGATGAACTTATGCGCCTCCTGCATGTTGCAGTCGCGAATAAGCGCGATCTCACTGGCGAGCAGGTCGTAGGCCCGGCAATAGATCTTCCGCTCGGTGGACGAAATTGTATCATCCATATAGCCGGAGCGAAGGTCTCTAACCGTCTGCGCGTATACTTCCAGTGTTCTCTTTACAAGGCGGTTTTTCAGAAATGTAACGCGGGCTTTCCAGTCGTTGGCAAGGCGTCCTTTCCTGCCCCTGAGGATCTCCACCGCCTTCTTGTTTTCCGTTTTCGTCCCCGGTAACCTGACATCGGCGACATCCAGATTGTTTTTAGGTACAAATACTCGAGAGGTGTTTAATAATAGTTCGATTTCGTAACACTCGATATCCTCATTGGAAACCTGTTTTGTTGTTATATTTCTGATGTACCCCCCACCCCACGTCGTGTGCACGATCTTGTCATTGATCTTAAGCCCTTTACAGGTCGTCTGCATTCAGCTGTCCTCCTGCCGGCCATACGACTACAAAGCGGTTGGGTAATGGTTATGACAACGGGTATTCAGGTTTTTTTACTGTGGGACATCGTTTCAATATGTTTTGTAAGTGCTTATAAATCAATGTGTTTCTACGATTGGCCCCATTGAAAAAGGTCGTCGAGGGCATCTATCACCAGCTCCGGCTTGAGCTCCAGCAAACAAAACCGTTTTCCCCGCCAGCATGGACGTCTCCCGTGCTTGCTGCAGGGACTGCAGAAATGGCCCAGATGGATCCAGGCCGCACTCGGCCCCAGGGGGGCAAAGCCGAGCTCGGGGCTGGTGGGTCCAAAAAGACCCACCACACGCGTACCCACCGCTGCTGCCACATGCATCGGACCGGAATCGTTCGTCACGACCGCATCCGAAGCAGCTAGGGCCGCCGCCAGCTGCATCACGTCTCCGAGAGGCTCCGAGAAGCCGATCCCCTCTGTACCAACCATTGCCACGATATCGGACGCAAGCCCCGGTATGTCAGGAGGGGATACCAATACCGGCACATCTCCTCGCCAGGCAAGCATCTGAGAGAGTTCCGAAAAATAGGTGCCTGGCCACTGCTTCGGCGGGTGTTTGGCGCCGGGCAGGAGCGATACAAGACGACCCTCCCGTCCCTGAAGCATCTCTTTTTTCCATTCTCTGCCCTGTTCCAGGACTTTATCGGTCAGATACAGCTGCGGTACGGTGTCTGGTTCTTTCCCTAATGCACCGCACCACCCCACTGCTTCCAGATAGCGTTCCACTACCGGCCGTACCCCTCTTCGGCTGCCGAACCGCGGGCGGGCCACGATCCAGAACCTTCGCCATCGTTCCTGCTTGTATCTGGAAACAGAAACACCCGCGCGCAGAGAAATGAAGCGACTGCGCAGCGAGCGGTGTAGATCAACCATCAGGTTGAACTCCCCTTTCTTCACCCATTCGATCACCGACGACAGAGAGTCTTTCTGAGGATCTAACGACCAGACCTCATCCAGGTGCGGGTTCGCACGGTGAAGCTCGGCGTATTGATTTTTCGTGAGGAAAGTTATATGAACAGCTCCCAGGCGTTTCTTCAGAGCTGTAAATACAGGTGCCGTTAGAACAACGTCGCCCAGGCTGGAAAAGCGGACGACAAGAACCCGCCTCGTCACACAGTTCCAGCCTTACAAATCGGTGCCAGCGTATCCGCCAGACCCTTCATGACGTCGTCGGTCTCCTTGAGACGGTCTGTCAGGTTGTAAGACCGGCTGCGCACACGGCCCGCATCGTTTACTCCCATTCGCAGCGGCACCTGGCAGCGCCCAAGGAGATAAGGGACGAAGGGGTGGTAATCCATGCTCAGGTCGATGGCGAGGTCGTATGATCGCTCGCGCAGTCTGTTAACCAGATCCTTGCGCGGCAACCCTAAGGGAGACACATCCTCAATGGTGGCGCGAACGATACCAATTCCCTTGAATCCATCCTCAGTGGTGGGAACCGAGCCTCCCAGGAAGAGCAGATCGAGCCTCCACTGGGGGAAATCAGTTTTGAACTGGAAGAGCTGCGGAAGCACCCGCTGCCGATCCTCTTCGTGGAGGGGAAGCACCAGGAGCACACGCTCCACCACGTTCAGAGCATCCCCCATACGCACCACTTGTCGCCTGTCCCTGCCCACCGCAGCTACGGGCACTAACAGTTTGGAAAGAATCCACTTCACACCCCGCATCAGATACAACCCTCCCATCAGTGTGGGGCGGCCGCCTCGGGTACGACAGCTGCTTGATGGACCGCCATCATCGTCCGTGGCAATGCTTGTACTTCTTGCCGGAACCACAGGGACAGGGTTCGTTCCTTCCCGGTTCCTTCTGCACAACCACGGGTCGGCGCACCGCCGGCCCAGGGGCCGCAGCACCAGCTCCCATCGTCTCGCCCTGCGCTCCCGGTGCCCCCTCTTCCGAGATTGTGCCTCTGAAGGCCATCCCCACCGCATCCTGGTGTTCCGCCTGGACCCTGCCCCCTCCGACCCGGCCGGCCTGTTGCTGAATTAGCTGGCTCTCGACCGCAGCAGATTCCTTGAACAATAACTGCAAGGTATCTCTGGTCAGCACGGAGAGCATATCCATGAACAGGTAATACGATTCCTGTTTGTATTCCACCAGCGGGTCCTTCTGGCCGTAAGCCCGCAGGCTGATTCCCTCTTTTAACCGATCCATCTCGTAGAGATGGTCCATCCATTTCCCGTCGATGACGCGCAGGATGGCATACCGCTCCAACCGCTGGGCAAATTCTTCACCGAGGGCCTCGACCTTTCGCTCCCACGCCTGGCTGACGGCGTCGGTGATCCCCTCAATCAAGGTTTGTTGGGTCATTTCACCGCGGTCTTCCTCGGAGACGTACAGATCCACGAAACAGACTTCGAGCAGCTCCCTCTGCAGGCCGGACCAATCCCATTCATCGGGGTAAGATTTCTCATCCGTATACCGGTCTGCCAGATCGTGAGCCAGATCGAGAATCAACTCCTGGACGTCTTCGGTCAGTGATCCTTCGTCCAGTGAGCGACCACGGCGAGTATAAATCACCTCCCGCTGTGTATTCATCACATCGTCGTATTCGAGCAGCCGCTTCCTGATCGAGAAGTTCTGCGTCTCTACCCGCTGCTGGGCCCGCCCGATAGCCTTGGTGACCATCGGATGCATGATGACATCCCCTTCTTCCAGGCCCAGTCTGTCCATTACTCCGGCAATGCGGTCGGAACCGAAGAGACGCATCAGATCGTCTTCGAGGGAGAGGTGGAATCGGCTGGAGCCGGGATCCCCCTGCCGGCCGGAACGGCCCCGTAGCTGGCGGTCGATGCGCCGGGCCTCATGCCGTTCGGTGGCCAGGATGTGCAGGCCCCCCAGATCCACCACGCCGTGTCCCAGCTTGATGTCGGTTCCCCGTCCCGCCATGTTGGTAGCGATCGTTACCGAGCCCTTCTGGCCGGCCTTGATTACGATCTCCGCTTCCCTCTGGTGGTGCTTTGCGTTGAGGACATCGTGCGGGATCCCCGCCCGTTTGAGCAGCCGGGAAAGGGTTTCCGATATCTCCACGCTGGTTGTGCCGACCAGAACAGGACGCTGCGAGCGGTAGCACTCTTCGATTTCCTCTACCACGGCGTTGAACTTCTCACGCTTGGTGCGGAAGATCATGTCTTCGTGATCTTCCCGGATGACCGGTTCGTTCGTTGGTATAACCAGCACGTCCAGCTTATATATCTCCCAGAACTCACCGGCCTCCGTCTCGGCGGTGCCGGTCATCCCGGCAAGATTTTCATACAACCTGAAGTAGTTCTGGATGGTGATGGTGGCCAGGGTCTGGGTCTCCTTCTCAATGCGGACCCCCTCCTTGGCCTCCAGCGCCTGGTGGAGCCCCTCGGAGTACCTGCGGCCGGGCATGAGGCGGCCGGTGAATTCATCCACAATGATCACCTGGCCGTCCTGGACCACGTAGTCGACATCGATTTCAAACAGGGTATACGCCTTCAGAAGCTGGTGGATATTATGCAGGCGCTCGCTCTTGTCGGCGTACTCACGGTGGATCTGCTCCCGACGGAGTTCGACCTCCTCCAGGGAGGACTCACCGCTCTGGGCCCTGCCCTCCAGCTCACTCATCTTCTCGGAGAGGTCGGGAAGAACGAAGAGATCGGGATCGTTGGGGCTGAGGTGCTGGCAGCCTTTCTCCTGCAGGTCGACGGTATTAGCCTTCTCATCGATGGCGTAGAGGAGATCCTCGTCGAGGATGTGTACCTTCTTTTCGCGCAGGTAGTCGTTCTCCACCCGCTCGATCAGCTTGATGACGCCGGTCTCCTTCATCAGCTTCATGAGGCGGTTGTGCTTGGGAGCCCCGCGCTGTACCTGGAGGAGTTTGATCCCCGCCAAATACTCTTTCTCGGAGTCCCCCTTCTCTTCCCCCTCCTTCAGCAATCCGTCCGCCTCAGCGAACAGCGAATTGATCAGCAGGGTCTGAGTCCGGACCAGACCCTGTACCTTCGGCTTGTACTCGTCGAACTTGTGGGTACTCCGGTCGACTGGTCCGGAGATGATCAGGGGTGTTCTGGCTTCATCGACGAGAACCGAATCGACCTCGTCCACGATGGCGTAGTGGTGCCCCCGCTGCACCCGGTGCTCTGCGGTGATGGCCATGTTATCCCGCAGGTAGTCGAAGCCGAACTCGTTGTTGGTACCGTATGTTATATCTGCATTGTATGCGACCCGACGTTCATCGGGGTTCATGTCGTGTTCGATGACCCCTACCTCGAGACCGAGCCACTTGTAGATGCCACCCATCCACTCGGCGTCCCGACGGGCCAGATAGTCGTTGACCGTCACGAGGTGAGCGCCCCTGCCTTCGAGGGCGTTCAGGTAGAGGGGCATGGTGGCTGCCAGCGTTTTCCCTTCGCCGGTCGCCATTTCGGCAATCTTCCCCAGGTGCAGCGCAACGGCCCCGATAAGCTGTACATCGTAGGGCACCATATCCCACTCTATCTCGTGACCGGTGACCATCCACTTCTGGCCCAGAAGCCGCCGGCAGGTTTCCTTCACTGCCGCAAATGCTTCGGGGAGCAGATCGTCCAGGGTCTCTCCCGCGGTCAACCGTTGCCGGAATTCGGGTGTCTTCCCCTTTAGCTCTTCGTCTGAAAGATCCTGACAGACCTCGACATGTTCGTTGATCTTCTCCACCAGCGGCTGCAGTTTCCTGATCTCCCGCTTATGTTTGGTGCCGAAGATCTTTGTTACCAGTCTGGTGAACATTACCAGTCTTCCCCCCAGCAACCCTCGTTTTGGCTGATTGGATCGGCGTCCACTTCTAATACCCCACCAGGAGACGGTCTCCGAGTTCATGGGGCAAGCCGGCATCGATAATGGCTTGTCGAGCTCCCTCCACATCGTACTCCAGACGGATCGGTGTATAGATCCACAGATCGGTATCCAGCATGGCCAGCGCGGCACGTGAATCGCTATCCCGCGGCTGGCCGATGCTGCCCGGATTGAGCACGGCGCGCTTGCCGCTCAGGTCGATGCCTTCATCAGGAATCATACTCACCTGGCCCTCTCCCTCGATAAAACATCCCTGCATGTGGCTGTGACCGGTGACCACCATTCGCTGGGGCACCAGACGCAGTGCGAGATCCGCCTGGTGCCGATCCAGAATGTAGAGCCACGCCTCCGGTGCCATCGGATGCCCGTGCACGATCTGTACGTCCTCAATATTCTCGAAAAGGGGCAGGTCACTCAGCCACTGCCGGTCTTCTTCATTTAGCCGCTGGCTGGTCCACGTCAGGGCCACATAGGCCCTCGGGTTGAAATTGTAGGCTCCTGAATGTTCCACAGCGTGATAATCGTGATTACCCTGGACGGTCACGGCACAACTCTCGCGCACCCAGGCTAAGCACTCCTCCGGATAGGCCCCATAGCCTACAACGTCTCCAACGCAGATAATCTTATCCGGTTTCTCCTTTTCTATACGGGCGATCACTGCCTCCAGTGCGTGCAGGTTCCCATGGATGTCACTCAGTAATGCCAGCCTCATTTTTCCTTAAGCACCTGTCCTTTATAGACTGAATCGAGAATCCCGTTCACGAAACGCTTGGCGTCCGATGAAGAGAATTTTTTAGCCATCTCGATCGACTCGTTGATACAGACTTTGCAGGGTACGTCGGGAAAGTGCAAGAGCTCACACAGTCCCATGCGCAGTATCAGCTTATCGATCAATGCAATCCGACCCAGATCCCAGTTTGTCGCCCGTTCGGCGATGATCCTGTCCAGAGCCTCCTTCTCTTCATCCACCTTGCCGGCCAGCCGCCGCACGAATCCCTTAACTTCCTCGTCGTAGTCAGCCCTGGAAAGCTGGTCCTTCACCACCGATTTCAACGGTTCTCCATTGATGGCTTGCGCATAGAGCGCTTGAAGAACCACCTCTCGGGCCTTGCGGCGGCGACCCATGTCTACTCCTGGCCTCCCGTGCTACGAAGCACATTGACCATCTCGAGGCAGGCTCGGGCCGCCTCTTTGCCCCGGTGCCGGTCCCCCTCTTTACCCGCACCCGAATCGGGCGCCAATCCCGACCGTATCCTGGCCTGTTCGACATTCTCCACCGTGAGCACCCCCGTAGCCACCGGAATCCCGAGCTGCAGTGCGAGCCGGGCAAGCCCACCGACGGCCTCTCTTCCCACATACTCGTAGTGTGCGGTCTCGCCCCGTATGACGCAACCCAGTGCAATCACCCCGTCGATATCACCCTCCTCAACGAGTCGTTTGGCAGCCAGAGGAAGTTCCAGCGCGCCCGGAACCCAGACTACAATCACGTCCGAGGACACGACACCGGAGGCCTCCAGCACCTCCAGGGCACCTGCGAGGAGCCCTTCAACGATCACCCTGTTGAACCGGCTGGCAACGATGGCGATATGCAGGCCCTTACCCTCGGGTAGGCCTTCGATCACCCGCACACTCACAACTCCGACCTACCCATCTTGTCGAGTGTGAGGATGTGTCCCAGCTTGTCCTTCTTAGTCTGCAGGTACCTGGCATTGATTTCGTTGGGCCGAATCTGCAGAGGAATCCTTTCGATTACGGTGAGACCGTGGCCCTCTAAGCCGACAATCTTCTTCGGATTATTGGTCATCAGCCTGATTTGCCGCACGCCCAGATCCCACAGGATCTGCGCTCCCACCCCGTAGTCCCGCAGATCGACTTCGAAACCGAGCTCTTCATTGGCCTCAACCGTATCCATGCCCTGATCCTGTAGCGCGTAGGCCCGTATCTTATTGGCCAACCCGATCCCCCTCCCCTCCTGACGCATGTAGAGGAGAATCCCCTTTCCTTCGGCTTCGATCGCACTCAGGGCGGCTTCAAGCTGATCACCGCAGTCACAGCGCATACTGTGAAAAAGATCACCGGTCAGACACTGACTGTGAACTCTCACCAGCACCGGCTCTCCATCTGCCACATCCCCCTTTACCAGCGCCATATGGTGATGGTCATCCACCCTGCTCTCGTAGAGATACAGCCGGAAAGAGCCGAAATGCGTGGGAAAATCAACCTCGGTCACTTTTTTGACCAGGAACTCTATTCTTCGACGATAGGATATCAGGTCCTTGATGGTGATGAGGCGCAGGTCGTGTTTGTCGGCCACCTGTTGCAGCTCCGGAACCCGTGCCATGCTGCCGTCAGGGCTCATGATCTCACACAGCACGCCGGCAGGACTCAGGCCGGCCATCCGGGCCAGGTCGATCGATGCCTCGGTATGACCAGCTCTGGTCAATACACCTCCGCGCTCTGCCCGAAGAGGGAAGACGTGCCCCGGACGGGCCAGGCTGGAGGGGCGGCTGTCGGGATTGAGCAATACCTCTATCGTATAGGCACGATCATGCGCACTGATACCGGTCGTGGTGCCTTCGACGGCGTCTACCGAGACGGTGAAGGCGGTGTTGAGCTTGGCGGTGTTATCGTCGACCATCGGCCTCAGGTCGAGCTGCTCCAGCCGCTCCGGCGTCAGCGCCACGCAGATCAGACCGCGGCCGTGGGTGGCCATGAAATTAATTGCTTCGGGCGTAACCCGGTCCGCCGCCATAATCAGGTCCCCTTCATTCTCCCGGTCCTCATCGTCGACGACGATGACCATCCGTCCCTCACGCATCTCCCGGATGGCATCCTCTATCGAGTCGAAATCCTCGGCAGGGCCGTCGTAGCCAGCGACCGCCTCTCCCGATCTGGAATTTTTTTCTGGCTCATTCATGGCGGTAGCTAATCCTCTGTACTGGCAGATGGGCCGGAATCTCTGTCGAGTTTCTGCAGATAAGGTTCCAGCTGCTCGGCCACATACTTGGCGATCATGTCAGCTTCGAGGTTGACC
>JAUVWC010000260.1 GCA_030604325.1 Candidatus Zixiibacteriota bacterium
CGGAGCGTAACCTTGGCCCCGATTGGTGTGCCGGTGCGCAGCTTGAAATTGCTGACCGAACGCTTGGCCCGCCGGATGGTCGCCCGCTGGCCGGCGATCGTGGTTAGCTCATCCATGGCGGCTTCGAGGAGCTTGGCATCCTGGGTCGCTTCTCCAACACCGCGGTTGATCACTATTTTGGCCAGCCTCGGCACGCTGTGGTCGTTCTTGTAGCCGAACTGTTTCTTCAGCGTGGGCAGAACTTCCTCTTCGTAACGAACCTGGATCCTCGGCTTCTCCATTACCCTTCACCCCCTACCATCTCACCGCATTTAACACACGCGCGCACGTGGCGGACCCTTCCATCGCTGCCGGTGACTTCGATCGAGCGGGTCCTCACCCCCTCGGCGCATTTAGCGCAGATTACCATAACGTTACTGGCGTTGATCGGTGCTTCCCGCTCGACGATGCCTCCCTTGGGATTCGTCTGCGTGGAGCGTGTGTGTCGCTTGATGAAACTGATCCCCTCTATAATCACCCGGTTCGTCTTAGGATAGACCTTCAGGACCTTGCCGGTTTTGCCCTGATCGTTGCCGGAGATGACGATTACCTGGTCGTTCTTCCGAATATGCATGGCTACAAGACCTCGGGTGCCAGGGAAATGATCTTCATGAATCGCTTTTCCCTGAGTTCCCGTGCCACCGGCCCGAAAATGCGTGTGCCGATCGGCTCTCCTGCCTCGTTGATGAGTACACCCGCATTCTCATCGAACCGGATGTATGAGCCATCTCTGCGACGTTGTTCTTTGCGGGTGCGCACCACCACCGCCCTCTTCACATCACCCTTCTTCACGGCACCTCCGGGGATGGCGTCTTTAACGGTGATGACGATCACATCGCCCACCCTAGCATACCGCCTCCTCGTGCCGCCCAGCACCCTGATGCACTGGATGACCTTGGCACCGGTGTTATCCGCCACTCTGAGTCTGCTTTCGACCTGGACCATGATTCGTCCTCAGCCTGTGGCCTTCCTGACGATCTCAATCACCCGCCAGCATTTCGTTTTGCTCAACGGACGGGTTTCCACCACCCGGACGATGTCACCTTCGGTGCACTCGTTCTCCTCGTCGTGGGCATAAAGCTTCGAGCGCCGCTTGACGGTCTTCCCGTACAGGGGGTGCTGAACCAGCCTGTCTACGGTCACCACGACCGTCCTGTCCATTTTAGCGCTGGTCACGCGCCCGGTCCGGACCTTGCGCAAACCGCGTTCGCTCATGCCTCTTCACCTCCGGCATCTTCGGTCGGACCTGCGGATTCTTCGGCACCAGCTTTGCGGGCCTCTTCAGCAATGATCGTCTTCAACCTGGCGATATCACGGCGGACGTCGCGGATCTCCAGAGGGTTGGAGATCTGTTGCATCACGTGTCCGAACCGGAGACCGCGCAGTTCCTCCTTCAGGTCTTCCAGCCGGGTGTGTCTCTCGTCGGGCATCATCTCGCGCATCTCAGAAGCGCGCATCACAGCTCCTCCCGGATCACAAACGCCGTCTTTATCGGCAGCTTATGCGAGGCAAGTCGAAACGCTTCCCTGGCGGCCTCCTCGCTCACACCTTCGATCTCGAACATGATGCGACCGGGCTTGACCACGGCCACCCAGTGTTCGGGGTTCCCCTTGCCTTTCCCCATACGGGTCTCAGCAGGCTTTACGGTCAGCGGCTTGTCGGGGAAAATACGGATCCAGATCTTGCCACCCCTTTTTACGTAGCGGGTCATGGCAACACGGGCCGACTCGATCTGGCGGTTGGTTATCCATGCAGACTCCAGTGCCCGCAGCCCGTAACGGCCAAAGTCAACACGAATCCCTCCCTTGGCCTTCTTGCCGGTATACCTGCCCCGCTGCTGCTTGCGATACTTTACCCGCTTCGGCATCAACATGATGTCGATCCCCTACTTTCTTCCCCGTTTACTGGAGCTTGCCCTGGAACCCTCAGCCGCTTCCTCTGCCGCCTCTTCAGGTCCGAGTACCTCGCCGTGGAACATCCACACCTTCACTCCAATCGTGCCGTAGGCCGTGTAGGACGTCTCCCGGGCGAAGTCGACATCCGCCCGCAGGGTGTGCAGTGGTACCCGTCCCTCGTGATAGGTCTCACTGCGTCCCATCTCCGAACCTCCCAACCGTCCCGCGCAGGTGATCTTGACGCCTTCGGCCCCCATCCGCATGGCGCTGGCAATCGCCTTCTTCATCGCCCGGCGCCAGGAGACACGGCTCTCGAGCTGGCGAGCGATGCTTTCGGCCACCAGCTGGGCGTCGATCTCTGGGCGCTTCACTTCCTGAATATTGATGTAGATGTCCTTGCCGGTCAGCTGCTGCAGCTCCTCCTTCAACTTATCAACTTCGGCTCCCTTGCGCCCGATCACCACCCCCGGCCTGGCGGTATAGATGGCAACGGTTACGCGCTTGGGCGCCCGCTCGATGACGATGCGGGACAGGGCCGCCCGTGAGAGCCGTTGCCACAGGTAGCGGCGGAGAGTGAGGTCCTCCTCAAGCAGGTCGGCGAAGTTACCCCGCTCCGTGAACCATTTGGAATCCCAATCCTTGACGATCCCCAGCCGTAGCCCGGTTGGATGCGTTTTCTGGCCCAAGAAACCTACTCCTCTTCGGTCTCGACGGTCTCACTGCGGCCGTCTGAAACCTGTACAGTAATGTGACTCGTGCGCTTCAGAATCGGGTGGGCACGCCCCATCGACCTCGGGATCCAGCGTTTCATGGTCGCCCCATCATCCGCGAAGGCCTGGGAAACCACGAACCTCTCCGGCGGAACCGCGGAGTCCCCTTCCCCTTTCTGAAGCAGATTCGCAACCGCGCTGCGCAGTGTCTTCTCGATTAACACCGCAGCAGCCTTCTTGCTGAAGTGGAGTATGTTGAGCGCTTCCTCCACGCTCACTCCACGAATCTGATCGATCACCAGGCGGGCTTTATACGGGCTCACCCGGACATAGCGTGCTACTGCTTTGGCTTCCATACTTAGTACACCGCCC
>JAUVWC010000036.1 GCA_030604325.1 Candidatus Zixiibacteriota bacterium
ACCGCCGATGCATCAACTCCGATGGCTCACCAGCCAACGCTGTTCATCAACGGGTTGAACAAAAGCTTGAACGTTCCGTGTGTCTGCGCCCGGCGCTGGATCCTGACCGGCAGGAGCACCAGCTGACCCCGGCCATAGTTCACTGATGCCGCCGCGACGGTACCGAAGATGTACTCCGGACCCTGTATCCATCCGGAGCGCAGCGGATTGTCGTCACCGAACTTCATCGCTATCGTCGCCTGCGGTGTGCCGAAGGCCGCCGTCGGATTGAGCAGCATGTCCCTGGCGTACATCACGCCTGCCTCGGCGGGCATCCCCCATGATACCGGGTTAAGTGGGTCTACCTCGACTTTCAGGATAGATCCGGGACAGGAGAAGTTCTGACGGACTTCTCCCGTGATGGCGTTGGCAAACGGTGCGCTGAACTCCTCCAGAGCCAGCCGGGTACTGCCGCCCAGGGTGACGAGTGTGCCTCCCTCTTCCACGAACTTCAGCAGCGCCAGCAGGCCGGTGGAATCGATCCCGCCGCTGTACTGCGGCATGATGTTCGATCCCGTGCGCCCCCTGATGATCGAAGCCGGACTCGTGTCGGGGAAGACAATGGCGTCGTATTTCGCCTTCAGGTTTGTCTGGTCGCGGATGTCCTGGGCATGGATGGTGATCGGTTCCCACTCGAACGTGTCGAGGACGTAGCGGGTCCACCCCTCGTTCATGTTGCCGCCCCAGGGCTGGTAGAGTGCGACGCGGGGAGCCCGCGCCAGGGTGAGGTCGGCACGCGCTCGGGAGACGGCGTGCACGGTCAGACCCAGCTGGCCCGCGGCCGCCTCCACGTCCGCCCGCGCCCGCTCACCGGTAACGACAAAAGTTCCTGCCGGCAGCTGAACGTTACCCGCCGTGACGGACTGGCTCGAACGCCCCACAGTGTGGCCGGCCCTCAGCAGACGCAGGGCGGCGGTAAAGCTGTCGTTGTTGCGCGCGTCGAGCAGGAAGGTGTCTCCTTGGCCCACGATGCTGCCCGGGGGCATGGGAGCTTCGCCCACCGACTCTCCCCGGTAGTCGAACGGCTCGTCCACGAAGATCGTCTCCACCCCCATCTGCATCCCCAGGCTCCAGCCGGTGACATCGTAGGGGGGTACATCGGTCGGATACACCTGTGGCTCGAGCAGATCCTTGGCGTAGTTGCGGAAGACCTGCGCCATGGGGATGACGAAAGTGCCGGCGGGGTAATCAGTCCCGTCGGCGGTGAACGCCGCGCCGGCCCGGTCGATGTTCAGGCCGCCGATGCGCAGGATCTGGATGAGTTTGATAACCGTCGGAGGGTCGTGCTGATCGGCCGGAATGAGGATGGCCGAGGGGCTGCCGGCCCGGCCCTTTTCCACCGTGCGCTTGTTGACGACGTATATGCCCGACAGCATGTTCTCGCGCAGGTCGGCGCAAATATCCAGCAGTGCGAAGGTGATGATCGATTCGTAGTCGACGATGTCGCGCAGCGACCAGCGTCCGCCCCGCCAGGGATTGAGATACTCGGGGCGGATCACCAGGTCCCGCGGTGGGCCTCCGCCGCCACGGCCACGGCGAGCGCCGGCCGGTGCCTCGGTTGGTTCTTCCGGTGGGGCGCCGACGGGTGCCATCGGCTGCTCGGTCGGGGTGGCCAGGTTGCGCACCGAGGCGAGCTCGGAGAGCATGCCAACCATGTTGTGCCACCAGCCGGCCCAGGCCATGGCCCCCTGCCACCAGTAGGTGAACCTCTCGCCGTAGAGCACCCCCGACTTGCCGGCCTCGTCGAGCGCCTGGGCCTGGGCGAATCCCAGCAGTCCGGCGGTACGGTAGATCCACGGATCGACATTGGGATTCGGCGGTCCGGCGGCGGGCATGATGAAGATCCTGGCCCCCGAGGCGCCCATCTGGTGCTCGTCCAGCCATACCTCCGGGAACCAGTCGTGGTAGAGGACCTCACCCAGCAGCCGCGTCTCGACCTGGCTGAACATGTAGGCGTCCCGGTTGCTGTCGTGACCCGTGTAGTGGTGGTAGAGCCAGGGCAGGCCGGAGCCCTGGTACTCGGTGCCGAATGTCTCGTTGAACCACTCTACCTCCATGGCCTGCCCGTCGGGATTGATACTCGGGAAGAGCAGGAACACCACGTTGTCCAGGATATTCTGGATATAGGGGCTCTCTTCGGTGGCCAGACGGTGCACCGCCTCCAGCACCATCTGGGTGGATCCGATTTCGGAGGCATGGACGGCACAGGTAACGCACACCACCACCTTCCCCTCGGCGATGAGCCGTTGCGCCTCGGCTTCGCTACGGATGCTAGCCGGATCGTAGAGCCGACGGTTGATCTCCTTGATCCGGTCCAGGTTCCGCATATTGTTGGCCGAGGTGATGGTCACCAGGGGAAAGTCCCGTCCCAGGGTGGACTTGCCGAGAATGGTGACCATGACCCGTTCGGAAGCTCTGTCGGCCATGTGCATGTATTCGAGGATCTGGTCCCAGTGGGCCAGTTTGTTGTCGGCGCCGACGGGGAAGCCGAGAAAGGCTTCGGGTGTGGGCAGGGTCTGTGCTCGCAGCTGCCGGGGAGCGAGAACGAGGAAGAGCGCTGCCAACAGCAGCTGCGCCGGAATGTAGAGGCCGCGGTGGCGGAACGGACCTGACTGAAGAAGCATGGGGATTACTCCTGTTTGTTGAGCTCCGGTGTTTCTGAGTCCTGGTCGGAGTCTATTCCTCCTGCGACTCACTGTGCAACAAGAGGAAGTACTCCCGATCCACTTTGCAGGAGACTCACGGGTCTTTACACCACGAAGCCATTTGAGTTAAATAAAATGGAGCGACCGTAATTGCCCGCGTATTGCGCTGTAAGGATTACCGATGGAAGACCTCATCTATTTGGACAACGGGGCAACAACTTTTCCGAAACCGCAGGAAGTCCACGACTTCATGTACGAGTTCTATCAGAAGCACGGGGTCAACCCGGGCCGCTCCGGCTACGACAAGGCCCTCGAGACGGAGGAGATTGTCCGTTCCACGCGAGGGCTTCTCGCCGAGTTCTTCAACGGCACGGACAGCGAGAGGCTGACGTTCAGCTACAATGCCAGCGACTCACTCAACATGATTATCAGCGGAACGCTCTCCAGGGGGGACCACGTCATCTCCACCACGCTGGAGCATAACTCGGTGCTGCGCCCTCTCTATGTGAAGGAGCAGGAGGGGATGATCGAAGTGACCTACATCCCCTTCGATGACCGTGGATTCTTGGATCCCGATGATTTCAAGAAGGCCTTCCGAGACAACACCCGCCTGGTGATCATGAATCACGCCTCCAACGTGATCGGTACCGTCCAACCGGTGGCCGTGGTGGGAGAATACTGCCGCGAGGCGGGGATACCGTTCGCGGTGGATGCCAGCCAGAGTGCCGGCGTGCTCGAAATAGACGTGCAGGCCATGAACATCGACATGCTCGCCTTCACCGGTCATAAGTCACTGCTCGGTCCAACCGGGATCGGCGGCATGTACACCGCGGAGGGTGTGGAGATTCGCTCCACCCGCTGGGGCGGGACCGGCGTCAGGTCCGCCGTGCGGACCCACCTGGAGGAGTTCCCCTACCGTCTGGAGTGCGGGACGCTAAACACCGTCGGCGTCGCGGGGCTGAATGCCGCGCAGAAGTGGCTCAGGCAGGAGGGTGTGGATAACATCCACCGGAGAGAGATGACGCTGTGGGACAAGCTGCGGAAGGGTCTTCAGGAGATAGGGGGTGTCATCACCTACTGCGCCGACGGGACGGAGGACCACATCGGCATACTGAGCTCCAATATTGAGGGCATGGAAGCCGGTGACGTGGGAACGATACTGGATGTCGACTACAACATCGCCACCCGGACGGGACTGCAGTGCGCTCCACAGGTTCACAGGGGGATCGGCACCTTCGATATCCACGGCACGGTCCGCTTCGGTATAGGACCGTTCAACACCGAAGAGCACATCGATACGGCTATCGAGGCCGTGCGGGAGATTGCCTCGATAAGGAAGTAGACGGGGCAGCCCCGTAAGCTCCCGTTCAACTCTTTTCCGTCCGGACCAGGGCGTCGGCCGCCAGTTCGGCCACGGTCTTGACCTGTATCCCCAGTTTGTAGACCAGGTTGAGTTCCATGATCTGGTCAATGCAGTTATGGCATGGAGTGGCCACGATCTTCGCGCCGGTCTCGCGGATCTGGTCGGCTTTCAACTTTCCCGCCTCGATGCGCCTCTCCCTGTATCTGCTCATGGACAGCTGCCCTCCGCCGCCCCCGCAGCAGTAGCTGTCTTCACGGTTGGGTGTCATCTCGATGAAGTTCTGGACCGAGTTGTTCAAGACGAATCGCTGCGATTCGAACACTCCACCCTCCCTCACCAGGTTGCACGGGTCGTGGAGAGTGACAGGTTGCTGGTTGAGTGCCGGGTCGAGCCTGATGCGGCCGGACCGGATGTAATCCGCTATCTGCTCGATGACGGATCTCACCTCGAAGGGATACGGCCTGTTGATCCACTGCGGTCCTTCCCATCGGATCGACCTGAACCCGTGCCCGCATTCGGACAGAAGCAGGACTTCCGCCTCCAGTTTGACGGCTTCGTCATAGAGCCGCCGGGTCAGCTCTGCCGCGGTTGTTTCACACCCGGAGTAATAGGCGTAGTTCGTGACGTCGTAGACGTGGGTCGAGATGTTCCAGTCCTCTCCAGCCACATGGAAGATCTTCCCCGCGGCGCTGATGGAGAGGGGGAAGAACTTCGGTTCCCGGGGATTGAGGGTGTAGAGGACGCGGGCTCCCTTCCTGTCCAGCGGGATCGATGCGTTCTCATCCTCTAGATCCAGCTGAAGATCCTCTTCGATCCACTGGAGTGTATCCACCAGTTCCTCGCGGGGGATGGCCATGTTGTTGCCGGTTTCTACCGCAGCGTCCACCGTCGACTGCAGCCCCGGTGGAACGAGGTCTATTTCGGCGAGCATGGAGCGGGCAGTGCGGATCAGGTAGACGATATCGACTCCGATAGAACAGTGGAGAGAGCATCGCCCGCACATTGTGCAG
Organism: Candidatus Zixiibacteriota bacterium; assembly: GCA_030604325.1. Lineage (GTDB taxonomy): Bacteria > Blakebacterota > Blakebacteria > Blakebacterales > Blakebacteraceae > JAGLTZ01. The sequence goes on from JAUVWC010000036.1 coordinate 5,058, forward strand.
GCGCCGTAGATTACGTCCACCATTTCTTCGATGGTTTCCTCATCGAAATCCCGCGCGCCTACCCAGCGCGGGAAGAGGCGTCCTATAAGGGTGTAGTAGCGGCGGAATACACCGGCGATTTGATCAACCTTGTACCCGGGGAGATAGCGGGGATCGGCTTTGGTCAGATAATAGTGGCACGATTCCCCGCACAGGCCGCACCGCACGCAGCTGTTCAGGTGGGAACGGAGCCTTCCGTCGAGGCGCTCCTTGAGCAGATTAAGGGCCCGCTGCCGATCCGGCGTCATTCTTTTCACAACGCTCATCACCGGCGGGCTCCTGGTGGCCAGATCCCCCGCCTTCCGTAGAATATGCCGAGATGTATGCGGGAGGTGAAGAAGTAGATGGTGTGGCGCAATTTACTCGCGGGTATGTAGAGAAAGAGAACACCGCCGTAAATGAACAGGACGGGGATTAAATCGCTGCGCAGCAGGGTCAGGGCCGAAAGCGCCTGGAATCCGGTGACCAGCAGGTTGCTGGCATAGTCGTCCGGATTGGAGAGTATCCTCATCTCCGGGGTAACGATCCGCTTGATCAGTATGGAGAGACCGCACACGGCGGACACCATGAGCAGGAAGGCGGAACCCGTAGTCAGAAAGGGCCCTATCCTGAGCTGGAAGAGGTGTATCGCCAGCCAGCCGAAGCCGAGGAATGTCCCCACGTGAAAGAGAAGGCCGGCGGTGTAGGTCGGTACGTGGAGGTAGGCCGTCTCCTTTCTGAGCGGGGACATCGACGCCGTCAGCGCGTATACCACGGCGGGCAAGACTCGCCCCTCGGGCTGCGAAGGATCGCTGCGCCTGCCCTCTTTCACGACCCGGATGAGATAGAAGAGAGAGATGAGGGAAAATATTCCAAATCCTGTCAGAAGGACCAGATGATAGGTTCTCACCAGTATATGCCTCTAAGCACATCCATTAAACGCATCCATCAGGCTTGGGCAGACCCGCGATCCTGCAGGCTCCCTTAGCGGGCCCCATGGGGAAGAGTTCGTAGATTTCGCGCAGATGCAGGCCGGAGTGCTGACACAGCTTTCGGATCATTGGGGCCGTGCCCTCTGCCTCCCAGTACTCCCGTATATAGTTGACTACGGACCAGTGCTTGTCGGTCAGCTCCCCTGTACCGTCGGTCGTGGCGAATAGCCGGGCCACCTCCTCATTCCACAGCTCCGGTTCCTCGAGGAACCCGTCCCCGTCCACTTCGAACTGGCGGCCTTCAATCTCGATCTGTGACATATAGTGACTCTCCTTATGTGCAAATTGATGGGGACGAATATATGAAAACCGATCCAGCGATGTTAGGGGGTTATCACCGGTCTTGGGGATCACGGGGGAGAAAAATGGCGGCGATCAGTGCCAGTGCGGCACCGGTGGTGAAAGCCACTGAGGGGCCGAAATGCTGCCAGAGCCAGCCAAATATAACGCTGGCCGGAAGGGCGGCGATGCCCACCGTGAGGTGGAACCAGCCGAAGCGGCCTCCCAGTTCGGATCTGGGCGCGAAGCGGCTGACCAGCAGACGTTCCGGTGCCTCCGACAGTCCGTAGTGGAGACCGTAGGCCAGGAAGAGGCCGACCTGGAGAACGGGGTGTTCAAGGTAGCCGAAGCCGACATAGACCAGGACGTACCACAGCCAGCCGGCCCGGAGGATTCGTGCGGCGCCGATCCGGTCGCCGAGGCGGCCGCCGAGGCGGCTGGACAGTACCTTCACCATGTGCAGGCCGCTCCAACACAGGGGCAGGAGGGCGATGGGAACCCCGCTCGATTCGAGACGCAGCAGCAGGAAGGCGTCGGTGGAGTTGCCCAGCGTGAAGATAAACACCGCGAGCAGGAAGCTGTGGAATCCGCGCGGCACTTCCGTCGCTTCCTTAGTCGCATTCGTCTCTGCGTCGATGCCCAGAGTGCCGGCAGGAGTCGAAGCAGGTGCTGTTGGTTCCCGGGTGCCGATAAGGAGTACCAGGACCGTAATCGCGCCGGGGACGGCGCTCAGCAGGAAGACCGTCCGGAGTTCGAGGCCCGCTCCCTGGAGCAATACAAACGCCACCAGCGGCCCAACGAGGGCGCCGAGATGATCGAGGGCGCGCTGGAGGCCGAACGCCTCGCCCCGTTGCCCCTCCGGTGTGATGGCCACGATCCAGGCATCCCGCGGCGCGGCGCGGATTCCCTTGCCGGCACGGTCGGTGAAGCGGAGGGCCAGTACATGCCACCAGCTGGTGGCCAGACCGATAAGGGGACGGGCGGTGTTGGCGATCACGTAACCGACTGCCGCCGGCAGCTTGCGGCGTTGGGTGCGGTCACTCACCTTGCCGCTCACGAGCTTCACCAGGGCGGCGGTTGCCTCGGCTATCCCCTCGATCCAGCCAACCGCCACCGCGCCCCCGGCCAGTGTGGAGGCCACAAACACGGGCAGCAGTGGGTAGATCATTTCACTGGCGGTGTCGTTCCAGCAGGACACCCACCCCAGGCGGCGTACAGTTTTCGGGATTCGGGATGTGTCGGGATCTCCAGTGCTCATAATCGCTGCCGACATCCAGATCGACGGTTAGGGGTTCAGGCCATTTCCCGCAAAACTCATCAGTATTAATTACGGTATAGGATATTTCGGGGAAAGAGGTAGAAGTTTTAGAGAAACCTTCTAGTTTCATGGTTACGACGGATGACGCTATGAGTCCCTATTCGGGCAGGAGGTGACCGACGTGGCTTCAGTAATGTCGCAGTGCGCGAAGTGCTCGATAAGCTCGGATGAGAGAGCCTGCCGGGTCGAGGGTGGCGAGGGGCCGGCATTCTGTCCCACGATTCATATGGGGCCGGTCATCGAACGGGCCCGACAGCGTTATCAACATCCGGATATCCGGGAGTTCGCGCGGCAGTCATCCATTCAGGAGGCGGAAGGTTACGCTGACCGCGACGCAAGGCCTTCTGTAAATCACCCGGCAAAGCCACGCCTACAGGAGATCTGCGAATTCGCGGAGCGCATGGGATATCGACGTCTCGGTGTGGCCTACTGTGCGGGTCTGCTGTCCGAGGGGGCGCTTCTGGAAAAGGTTCTGGAGAACCACGGATTCGAAGTGGTTTCAGTTGTGTGCAAGGTGGGCTGCACGCCTAAAGAAGAGATCGGTGTCAGGGACGAGGAGAAGGTCCGGATTGGTGAGTTCGAAACCATGTGCAGCCCGATTGTGCAGGCGGAGATCCTGAACGAAGCCGAGACCGAACTGAACGTGGTGCTGGGGCTCTGTGTGGGGCACGACTCCCTCTTCTTCCGGCACTCGAAGGCGCCGGTAACTGTCTTTGCCGCCAAGGATCGCGTTCTGGGACACAATCCCCTGGCGGCGCTCTATACGCTCGATTCCTACTACCAGCGACTTACAACCTGACCGGGTCTATATCGGCTGTTATTCTTACTCCGGACGGGCCACGGCGCTCGAATGCCAGCGTAATTGCGGAACGGTGTACTATTCGCCGGCGCCCCTGTCTATACGTCGTCTGAGCCGCTTCAGGCGGCTTCGGCG
>JAUVWC010000325.1 GCA_030604325.1 Candidatus Zixiibacteriota bacterium
CTCGACCAGCAGCAACTGTTGGAAGCGCGCCGGCTCGTGAATGAAGCGGCGATACTGGCCCCCAACTCCCCCGAAGTAGCGGATGTTCAGGGACAACTCGACCAACGAATTATCCGCCAAGTGGACATATTGTTGCGGCGGGGAAACGAACTCTACACCAACGGTCACTTCGAACAGGCGAAGCAGATCTGGGAGACCGCCCGCGAACTCGATCAGGAAAACGATACGGTGCGCTCGCACATAGAGCGCGTTGACCGCGTGCTGGCCACACTTCGTGAACTTCAGGCAAGGCAGGTGCGTCCACCCCCTCCCCCACCCGCTATACTCTAGGCCTACTGCTCGCCCGCTTTGATAAGTCGAGCGGCACCCACGCAGGCCGCGAAGAGCCACTCCAGGTCTTCCTCAGAGTGCTCGGTGGATAATGCTCCCAGGCCGTGCATCACGTAGACCCGTTCCAGCAACAGAGCCAGCTTGAGCACCTTTTCCCGCCGGTCCACATCACAGATAGCCGGATCCCAGACCTGGTCTGGACACGTCAGCGGGGTCCCCTCCTGGTGAGGAAAATGGATCATTCCAAATGAGCTGTCGGGCACCGCTTCGTTACCGTAGCCTGTGCATCGGACGTAAATCCCCTCCCGGGCGAAGGTCTGCTCTACACCCTTTCTCATCTTCTCTCCCAGGGCTCCCAGCCGGGGGTAGATCTCCTCCTCCTTTTCAACCAGATATTCCACCAGTGTCTTGCCCGCCAGCAGAGCCGCCGGATGGGCGGAGAAGGTCCCGCCGTCGAATTTTACCCGGCGCTCACACTCGGGGCTGCACAGGCGCATGATCTCCTCTCGCCCCGCGACGGCGGCCAGGGGCATGCCTCCACCGATTATCTTGGCATAGGTGGACAGGTCAGGCTGGACACCGTACAGCTTCTGGAGGCCACCGGCACAGAAACGGAAGCCGGAGATGATTTCGTCGAAGATCAGCACTGCTCCATAGCGGTGGGTCAATTCGCGCGCTGTCTGCAGGTATTCAGGACTAGCCGCCATGAATCCGCCCATACCCATCCACGGTTCGACGATGAAACAGGCCAGCCGGTCACCATACCGTTGAAACTGGGCCCTCAGATCCTCGGGATCGTTGTAGCGGGTGAGCAGCACGCTGCTCACCTCATCCGGCGACAGCCCTTCTGATTCTGGATGGTCGAATCCGTCGCGAAAGGAGACTCCTTTGAGCGTCAGTGGATGGGCACCCTGCCAGCCACCGCCGACCTTTAGAATCAACTGTCTGCCGGTGAAGGCCCGGGCCAGCATGACGGAGTACATATCTGCCAGGGCGCCGCTGGTGGTGAAACGGATCCTCTCGGCTCCGAGCTGCCTGAGGAGCAGCACGGCAAAGTCAGTCTGAAGACTATCGGTGATGCCGGTTTGAAGTCCGTACCCGCCGGTCAGTGTCTCCACCAGTGCGCGGGTGACGATGGGTGGGTTGTGACCCAGAATATTGGCGTAGTGCCCCTGCCAGAAATCGAGGATCTCGTGGTCATCGGCATCCCTCACCCGGGAGCCGCTGGCACCCACAATACGAAAGGGGGCAGGACCGAACAGCCGCAGCGTGTGGCTTCCGCCACTGATGAGAGATCCCTCAGCCCGGTCAAACTCCTTTTTTGCGCTGGGATACTCAGCGAAGTATTGCTGGCTCAAACTGTCCAGCAGCCTGGCATTCCTGTTCACCATTATCCTGATAAGTGCGATCTCTGCCTGTCACTCATGCGAGTTCTGAGGCCTCAGACCAGGGTAGGCAGCTATGGACGGATTTCGGCATCGAGTTTAGCAATTCTGAAATGCGGGTGCAAACCATGTCTTTAATAATTGGGAGCCCAGGCAGTACCTAGGAGCCTGTCGGAGAAACGCTCCGGCTGCGGCTTACGCTGGCATCCGGCAGGCGGCGTTGGTTCTCGCGGAACATCCTCGACGTAGCGCAGTGGCTACGTCTCCGGGTATTCCGCTCAACCGCCTGGCCATCCGGCGCCAGCGAAACCCTCGCTATCGTC
>JAUVWC010000328.1 GCA_030604325.1 Candidatus Zixiibacteriota bacterium
CGCCACCGGAATCTTGTAATGCAGGTCTCCCTCGCTCAGCCGGTTGGCACCCTCCAGCAGAGCGCCGATCGGCCGTACCAGACGCCGCGTGTAGACATGCGTGGAGATCAGCGCCAGTGCGATCCCCGCCAGGATAATGACGGCGATCTGGAGCCGCATTTGGCTCGCGGTGGCCCTGACCTCCGCCACGGGCCGGTGAATGATCAGCCCCCACCTCAAGCCGCCGGGGAAGCGGATATGGGTGAAAGCGGCTCTCATCGGCCCGCCCTGCGGATTACGCAGGTCCACGATTTCCGAACTGACCGTGCCCGGCTCCTCGCCGCGCAGGAAGCGCTGCACCGACTCAAGCCCGGAGTAGTCGGTGCCCCCCTCATACACAACCGACATATCCGGATGAGCGATTACCTCGCCATCCTGATTCACCAGAAACGCATGGCCCCTTTCCCCTACCCGGATCTCACCGATAGCCGTCCAGATATCTTCCGCTTTTACCTCGGCCACCAGAACTCCGACGACAGTGTCGAAGCTCTTCAGGGGAACGGCCATGATCACCGTGGGAGTCTGTTCGGGGCTCTCGATCGGCAGAGGTTCCGTGGCGAGCTCTACACCTTTAAGTACTGAGTCGGCCGCCGCTTGTCCTCCAGAAGGTAGCTCGGTGGCGGAGAAGTTGGTCGTCGCAATAAGGACACTGGTCGTGTCCACGGCATAGAGGTGCCGGAAGGCTTCGAGAGCTTCCTCGCCCCTGGCTTCGTTGAGGAACCGGTCGCTTTCGAACTCGTCGAGCTCGTAACGCTGCAGTTCGAATGCCGCCAGGCGCAGCTGATCCACGACACCGTCGATATAGCCCTGAATCTGCCCCTGGGCGCGGGCGATGATCTCCCGGTTGTCCTGGTCAAGGGTACGGTAAATGGCGTTCTGGGCTATCCCCACCAGCAGTATACCCAGGATCACGATGGGGACGGTGACTAGAACAAAGTGGTGGATGAAGAGACGCTGGAAGAGCCCTCCTACCAGGGGCAGCCGCTGGGAAAGCTGCGGCCGAGTGCGATCGGCGGACATCAGCGCCACCCCCACTTTGCGATCGGCTCCAGCCGGGTGCCGATGTAGCCCAGGCTCTCAGGATCCAGGACGCTGATGTTGAATACGTAGTATTCGTTTGCCTGGAAGAAGAGAGGAAGCAGGGGGAACTCATCGCCGAGCAATCGGATCGCCGCGTCGCGGTTTGTCTCCGGATTGGGCGCCCTTTGAAAAATCATCGCATCAATATTGGTATCGAACGTAAGGTTCCGGTAACGGGTGAAATTCAGCCCGCTGGATGCATTTGTACTGTGGAAAATGCGCTGTATCGCCTCCGGTGTGGGCGGTAGGGTCATCTCGCTAAGGGCGAGCCAGTAGTCCCCTTCCTGGAGACGCTTGCGCACGACCTCGGGTGGTACCGGCTCCGCATCGATGCGGAATCCCAGACGCTGCAGGTCGTTCTTGACGCGTAGTGCCATCTCCTCGTAGAGCTCCACATGGTCGGGATATATCAGATTCAGCCTGATCTGCTGGCCCGTCCGGCCAATTGCCTGACCCTGTCGGATCAAGCCGGCCTCCTGGAGCATCCGCCTGGCGGTCGTAGGCATGTATCTGGTGGGACTTCTTCGCACCCGGGGACTTTCCCCCAGGCTACTGCGCGGATGAATGGGGAAATCGGTGATGACGCTCCACGCCTCGGGTTCATCCAGCATGGCTTTTCGGTTGATGGCGCGCGCCAGAGTGGGACGTACCCCTTCCATATCGAAGGGGGAGCGCGCATTATTGAAGGCGAGGAAGAAGAAGTGGTTCAGCCGGGGATAATTCTTGGGCAGAGCGTTGCCGGACTGAGGGCTTCCGGGCAGCTGTTCCTCGAGGCTCTGCCACGAACGGAAAGTAGGCAGGCGGGCTACATGAATTTCCCCGGTAATGAAGGCCCGAACG
>JAUVWC010000239.1 GCA_030604325.1 Candidatus Zixiibacteriota bacterium
CGGCTGGCCGCTCCCGTCCAGTTTGTAAAGGGGGTGGGTCCCGCCCGGGCCAAGGCGCTCGAGAGTGTCGGAGTGCGGAGCGTAGAGGACCTGGTTCTCTACGCTCCTCGTCGTTATGTCGACCGACGCCAGTGCACGAGCATCTCGGAGCTGCAGGAGGGGGAGCAGACCACCGTGCTCGCCGAGGTGCTGGCAGTCGGTGTCACGCGGGGACGCCGGGCCCGCTTCATCGCCAGGGTGAGCGATGGGAGCGGAACTCTCCAGTGTGTCTGGTTTCGTGGGGTTCCTTACGTGAAGGCGGCCCTGCGCACCGGCGACCTGGTCGTACTCTCCGGTAAAGTCGGTTCCTACCGGGGTAAGAAGCAGCTCGCTCATCCCGAGTTCGAGGTGGCAGGTTCGGCAGACGACCTGACTGAAGGGGAAGACCTTCTAGAAGACGCCCTGCACGCCGGAGGGCTGATACCCATCTATCCCCTTTCAGCAGAGCTGCGCAGTGTGGGACTGGCGAGCCGCGGCCTGAGGCGGGTCATGCGGAATGCTCTCGACAGTCTGCAGGGAGCCCTGGAGGATCCGCTCCCCGAGCCGCAACGCACCGCGCGGGGACTACTGCCGCTTGAGCAGGCTCTGGAACAACTGCACTTCCCATCCTCTCCCGAAGAGGCCGAAGCCGCCCGGCACCGTCTTGCCTACGAGGAGTTCTTCTTCATGGAACTGGTGCTGGCCGAGCGGAGCCGTTCGGTCCAATTGCGGCCCGGCACCGCGTTCCGTACCTGGGGGCCCCTGATGCGCACTTACCTGGAAGGGCTCGGCTTTACCCTGACCGGGGCGCAGCAGCGCGTGCTGGCCGAGGTATTCGAGGACATGGCCAGGCCGCACCCGATGAACAGGCTGCTGCAGGGGGATGTGGGCAGCGGCAAGACGGTGGTGGCGGCGTGCATTATGCTCACGGCAGTGGAGAACGGGATGCAGGCCGCCATTATGGCTCCCACCGAGATCCTGGCTGAACAGCACGCCTCCCGTCTGGAAGAGGAATTCGCACGCCTGGAGGTGCCCGTACATTTCTTGACTTCCCGGCTCTCCGGCGCCGAGCGCCGCACGGTTCTCTCTGAGTTGCAGTCGGCCGGGCCGGCGGTGGTCGTCGGCACCCACGCCCTCATCCAGCAGGATGTGGATTTCTCCCGTCTCGGGGCGGTGGTGGTGGACGAACAACACCGCTTCGGTGTGCTGCAACGCGGCGCGCTTCAGGCCAAGGGGAGGGATCCCGACGTGCTGGTCATGACGGCCACTCCCATTCCCCGTACCCTGGCTATGACCCTGTACGGCGACCTCGATACCAGCATCATCGACGAGATGCCGCCGGGGCGTCAGCCGGTGGAAACCCATTGGATCTCATTGGCCAAGCGGGACCGGGTGGTGGAGCGGGTCCGCCGGGCTCTCGAAGAGGGCCAGCAGGTCTTCTGGGTGTTCCCTCTGGTGGAGGAGACCGAGACGAGCGACCTGCGAGCGGCCGTCGAATCGTACGAGTCGATGCAGGCGGGACCGCTCAAGACCCACCGGCTGGGCCTCATCCATGGGAGGATGCGACCGGAGGAGAAGGATGAGGTCATGGAGCGGTTCAGGGGTGGAGAGATCGAACTGCTGATCAGCACCACGGTCATCGAGGTGGGAGTGGATGTTGCCGGCGCCTCGATGATACTCATAGAACATGCCGAGCGATTCGGACTCTCCCAGCTCCACCAGCTGCGGGGCCGCGTGGGCAGGGGAGGCGGCCAAGCTACCTGTGTGCTTCTGGCCGCGGAAGATATGACGGAAGAGGGCACGCGGCGGCTGCAGGCCATGACCGAGACCACGGACGGATTCAAGATCGCGGAGGCCGATCTGGAGATTCGCGGCCCGGGTGAGCTGTTCGGAACGCGCCAGCATGGACTGCCCGACCTGCGCGTGGCCAACCTGGTCGCCGACCAGACGCTGCTGGCCCGGGCAAGAATAGACGCCTTCGCCGCCCTGGGCGTCGGTGAGGGGGAAGAGACATGGACCGGGCCCGGGATCTCTGAGGAGGTAGTGAACCGGTGGCGGGCGACACTCCAGCGTCGGATAGGCACAAAGATTACACTGGCAGATATTGCTTGAACCGGTTTACGTCCCGGAGGCCAAGCCATGCCCAACCTAATATACGGCATCAACCCGTTGCGCGCGGCTCTGGAGGAGGAACCGGAGCGGATCCATAAGTTGTTCGTCGCCCGCGGCCGAAGGAAGAGGAGAGTGGAAGAGGTGCTGCTGCTGGCCCGGAGCCTCGGTGTGCCGCTCCTGTTCCAGCCCAGGCAGGCGCTCGACCGCATGGCGGGCACCTCCTCTCACCAGGGTCTGGTGGCACGGATGGCACCCGCTCCCTTCGTCGGTTTCGAGGAGGTGGCGGCCGCCGTGGAGAAGCGGCAACAGGTCCCGCTGCTGGTGGCGCTCGACCACATCCAGGACCCGCACAATCTGGGCGCGGTGGTGCGTAGCGCCGAAGCGATGGGTGCCCAGGCGGTCATCGTTCCACGTCATCGCTCGGCCACTCCTGGTGGTGCGGCGGAGAAGGCCGCCGCGGGGGCGCTGAGGCGCATCGATCTTTGCCGGGTGCCCAATCTCTCCCGTGCGCTGGCCGATCTCAAGGAACTGGGCCTGTGGGTGGTGGGAACTGCGGCGGATGAAGGGTCCCCGCCGTGGCAGCTGGATCTGACGGGGCCGCTGGTGGTGGTAGTCGGCGGCGAAGAGAAGGGAGTACGGCCGGCCCTGCGTACGGTATGCGATTTTATGGCCGCTGTCCCTATGAGCGGCAAGACCGCCAGCCTGAACGCCTCGGTTGCGGCGGGTATGATGCTCTACGAGATAGCCCGTCAGCGGAGCAGTGCCCCGGAATGAAGGGCTGCGCCCGCAACCTTTATTAATGCCAGAAACTGCTTGTAGGGTATCCTGATCTCGGTCATCATCTGTCCATGCAGGGCTCGGCAACGAGCCGACAAGATCTTAAGATCTTGGAGTAACAATTGAATCAAGGCACGGGAGTTCAAAGCATATGCCTATCGGTACGGTGAAGTGGTTCAACAATCAGAAAGGATACGGGTTTATCAGCCAGGAGGATGGCCCCGACGTATTTGCACACTACACGGCGATAACCGGTGAGGGGTTCCGCTCCCTGAGGGAAGGGGAGGAGGTAGAGTTCGAAATAACGGAGGGACCGAAGGGACCTCAGGC
>JAUVWC010000212.1 GCA_030604325.1 Candidatus Zixiibacteriota bacterium
ATCCGGCTTGTAGGGGAACTCGATCCCGCCCGTGGTCCAGTAGCGTTCGGCACCGTCGGGATTCAGGCGTGGAACAAGGTAGATGGTGCGTATGTTCAGCAAGTCTGTCACCGCATCGATCTGGCCGTAGTTGGCCAGCAGGTAGTCGGTCAGGTAGAGGGCCGTCATACTGCCGATCAGGTGGTTGGCCTCGAGGTTGGCGACGACCAGCATGGCCGGTCTCTGATCCAGCTCACCGCCGCGCGCACTGCCGATCCGCATGAGCCATATTTCCCGGCCTTCGGCAGTGGTTCCCAGGCTTTCGAGGCTGGAAAGACTCGGATGGGCGTCGTTGAGGCTGTGCAGCGCCCCGGTCAGGCTGTCGTAGTTGAGGTACGCGTCGTACGAGCCGGTTTGGGCGGATGAGGTGGCGGCTGCCCCGAAGAGCAGAGCCCCCAGCACCAGGGCGGCCGACACGCGCGCCAAGCATTGCTTCATTCCCATGGTCTCCTTGCACCAGTAGTGCGATGGTTGACTTGCGATCTTTACGGTTCATGTAGGACTGTGCGACTGTATTGTACTCAACAGTTGCGGTCAGCGCACACATGAAGAGAAGGTTAGCGGAATCCCTCGTGCAGCTGATGCCGGCCGGGAAGCGGGCATCCTCGTGCTGAATAAATAATCATACAATAGGAGTGAACTATCTGTGATCTGGTTCGTTTGACAATTGCAGAGTGAGGAGAGCGTGAGCTGCCCGGCGAGCGGCGCCTACAGGGAGGACCGCTCCGGGGAGGCAGTGTCATGCATATAGCAAATCGAAACATTACAGCGGCCGCCTTTGTCGCTTTCGCGCTGGTGGCCTCGACCTCTGCGGCACGTGCCCAGCAGGTCCATATCGTCCCCCACCCGGACCATCCGAATCCGTATGCCATTTATCTGGCCTCTGCACAGCTCTCCATAGAGATCCGGGGTGGGGTAGCCCACAGCACTCTGACCCAGGTCTTCGCTAATCCGAACCACTGGCGCGCCGAAGGCCTCTACCTCTTTCCTTTGCCTGAAGGAGCGGCGGTCACCGACTTCCGCCTGACCATGGACGGCAAGCCCGTCCGCGGGGAGGTGCTCGACCGCGATAAGGCGAGGCGCATATACCTCGATATCGTCCGCCGCATCCGCGATCCGGCGCTGCTAGAATGGATCGGACATCGTGTCTTCCAGGCGCGCATCTTTCCCTTCGAACCCGAGGGTGAGCGCACCCTGACCCTCTCCTACGCCCAGGTACTACCCCAGGCAGGTGAGTATCGTGTATTCCGCTACATGACCGGGCAGGGATCCACCCGGGGCCAGCCGGCGATCGTTCCCGTCCGGCAGCGTCCGGTTCCTCCCCGGGTTCAGGCCCAGCCGACTGTAACCATGCCGCCCCAGCGTATTGATACGGAGCGGCCGGCTCGGCTTACCCGGTTCGTGGTGGAGGGTACCATCAGGGAGGATCATCCGATCCGCGCCGTCTATTCCCCCACGCACCAGCTGGGCCTCAGCCAGGAAGAGAGCAACTACGCCCACTTCTCCGCCGAGGGAAACCTGCATCGTAGGGAGGGCTTCACCCTCTACTATACCACTGGCAGGGAGCGCGGCATCGGCATGAACCTGCTGACGCACCGGCCGGAGGGGGAGGGCGGCTACTTCCTGTTGACCATCACTCCCGGCTGGAGAACGCGCCGCACCCGCCTGCCCAAGAACATCATTTTCGTCCTCGATACCTCGGGATCGATGCAGGAGGACCGGAAATTCGAGCAGGCGATAGAGGCGCTCGACTTCGGACTGGGCACGCTCGGCTCCGAAGACCGGTTCGGGCTGGTGACCTACAACAGCACGGTTCGTGTCTGGCAGGACGTCCTCTCCCGGGCGGACCGCGGCACGGTACGTGAGGTTCGTGATTACATACAGACTCTCTCTGCCGGGGGAGGAACCAATATAGAGGAGGCGCTGTCCCGTGCGGCCTCCCTGGTCAGAGGTGCTGCGGGCGATAACGGTTCGCACGACTCGGACCGGTCCCGCACTTCACCCCTGACCTATGTCATTTTCCTCACCGACGGCCTGCCCACCGTCGGAGAGAGCGATCCGGAGGTGTTGATCGAGCAGGCTGCCGAACAACTCCCGGGAGAGGTCCGGCTCTTCACCTGGGGGGTGGGCTACGACGTAAACGCCTTCCTGCTCGACCGGCTGGCTGAGGATCACGGCGGCCGTTCCGCCTATGTGGAGCCAACCGAGGATTTGGAAATCAAGGTGAGCGCCTTCTTCAAGTCGGTGAGCGCTCCGGTCATGGCCGATCTCGAGCTGGAGATCAACGGAACCGACACCTACGACCTCTTCCCCGCCCATCTGCCCGATCTCTTCGAAGGAGGGCAGATCACCATCCTCGGCCGCTACCGCGGCAGGGGGGATGTTGAGATACGTCTCACAGGGATGATCGGCGACGAGAGTCACGAAGTCGTCCATGAGGCAAGGTTGCCCCGGAGGAAGTCCGAAATTTCATTCCTCGCCCCCATGTGGGCCCAGCGTAAGGTTGGCTATCTGCTGATGCAGATCCGGCTGCACGGGGAGTCGGAGGAGCTGAAGTCGGAGATCATCGCCCTCGGCGAACGCTACGGTCTCGTCACTCCTTATACATCCTACCTGGTAATAGAGGAACGGATGCGGATGGAGGAAGCCTTGGGTATGATGGACATGGCGGCGCCGATGGCCCAGGCCCAGCACGCCATGGCCCGCGAGGCGGTGAGTGCCCGGGCCCGGCCTGACGCCTCGGTATATGCGGGAGCAGCGGGTAACACCCAGCAGACCGGTAAGCGAACGGTGCAGCTCAGCATAGCCGAAAGGGCGTTCCAGTCGGCCACTTCCTTCATGCAAGCCGACTACCTGAAGGTCCAGCGTGTGGGTGAGAAGACCTTCCGGCTGGACGAGGAAACGGGCGCCTGGCGGGATGATAAGCTCGCCCGGGAGGCCTCCCTGATCGAGGTCGAAATCGGGAGCGAGGTTTTCCTCGAGTTGATCAGGCGTTACGAATCGCTCAATCGCTATGCGGCTATCGGCGAGCAGGTGGAGCTCGTTCTGGACGGTCAGGGCTACCGTCTGGTGCTGCCGGAAAATAGTCGTGACGGGATGTGAACCGGCGGATTGGTCTCTACGTCATGACGGTACAGGGCGGAGTTTCGAAACGCCTTCGTCCTGAGGCCAGCTAACTCTGCCGGCCATTATAGAAAGCCCGGTGCTTCGAAGGGAGCGCCGGGCTTCCTTTCAATAGTAGAGCAGGCTGGCCCCCCAGGTGAAGCCGGAACCGAAAGCCACCAGGCACACAAGATCCCTCCTATCGATAATTTCCCCCTTTACCACCTCGCTCAGGGCGATAGGGATGCTGGCGGCGGTGGTGTTCCCGTACTTGGCAATGTTGCTGAAAACCCTTTCCTCCGGCAGGCCGAGGCGCTTGCGTAC
>JAUVWC010000266.1 GCA_030604325.1 Candidatus Zixiibacteriota bacterium
CAGGGAGATACGCTCGGCGTCCATTGTCCGGAACCAGCTGAGCTGGCGCTTGGCGTAATTACGGTGCTCCTGCCGAATACCTTCTATGGCTGCATACAGAGAGATCCGGCCGTGCAGGTGTTCGAAGAGCAGGTCGTAGCCCAGCCCCGTCAGGCCGGGAGCATCGCCCGGCACCTTCGCCGACTGCAGGCTGCGGGCCTCATCCAGCCAGCCGGCCTCGATCAGTCTCTCGACCCGGGCATTGAGGCGATCGTACAGGCCCTGCCGATCCCTTTCCAGTATGACGACGCACCACCGGGCCTCGATCGGCGGCCCGCTCTTCTTCTCCTCCTGAAGATCCGAAAGCGGCACTCCGTGCAGCTCGTAGACCTCGAGGCCGCGCACGATGCGCTGGCTGTCCGTCGTCGCCACCTCGCGCGCCCAGCGGGGATCTCGTCGCGTCAGTTCCGCATGGAGCGCCTCCGGCCCCTCCTTCTCCAAACGGGTCTTCAGACGGGCCCGTACCCTGCTGCGCTCGGCCGGGTCCACGGGAGGTTCCTCGAACAGGCCCTCGGTCAGGGCACGGATGTAGAATCCAATCCCCCCCGCGACGAGTGGTTGGCGCCGGCGGCCGATGATCTCCCGTATGCACCGGGCCGCCCCGGAGGCGAACGCGCCCGCCGACCACGTCTGCCTGGGGTCCCGCTCGTTGATGAGGTGGTGCTTCACTCTTTTCTGTAGCTGGGGCGATGGGGCCGCGGTCCCGATTGCCACACCCCGGTAAACCTGGCGGGAGTCAGCGGAGACGATCTCCCCCTTCAGTTCCTCGGCCACCATCACGGCGGCCACGGTCTTGCCCACCCCGGTGGGACCGGTGATAACGAGAACGATCGGAAGGATCTCACCCATAAGAATGCCCGGTCTCATTCAAAGGAACGTGCCATCCCCTCACAGATTACAGTCCTTCAGCGGTGGAAAAGGTTGTCGAGTTCCTCGAGGCTCAGCACCAGGTGAGTCGGCCTGCCGTGAGGGCAGATCTGGGGCTGGGAACAGGCGAAGAGCTGGTCCACCAGCGATCGTCTCTCCTCCGGATCGAGCCGCTGACCGAAACGGACCGCCGCCCGGCAGGCCAGGCTGGCGGCGATCTTCTCCTGCACCCCGCTTCCGCGTACGCCCCGCTCGGCCAGATCGTCGAGCAGGGCCAGAAAGACCTCCTCCTCCCTGCCCACCCGCTCCAGCAGGGGGGGCACGGCCTGCAGTGCCATGGTTGTCCCTCCGAAGGGACGGACATCGAATCCCACCCGCTCCAGCAGCGGACCGACCTCTTCCACCAGAGCGTACTGCTCGGCCGAGAGATCGAGAAGCCGGGGAAAGAGCAGCTGCTGGCGCACGGCCGGCTCGCCCGACAGCTGGGCCAGAGCCTGCTCGTACAGAATCCTCTCGTGCGCCGCATGCTGGTCCACCACGAGCACACCTCCCTTGATCTGGGCTATCAGGTACCGATCGTGATCCTTCCATATCATGGTTTCTTCATCCAGCGACCGTTCCTCGATAATCACTGCATCGACAACCCATCCCTCGACGGCATTCACTCCCCCCCCTGCCTCATCCCCCTTCGCCACCGCAAAGAGATCGGACGCGGCGGCCTTCGCCTCGGGTGACAGCCGCGTGGCCAGCCCCCTGTCGTGCCAGGGAGGATCCCCTTCCCGTACTCGCAGAGATAGCGGTCTGGCACCGAGTTCCCGACTCAGGGCCTCCCGCACGCTGGTGATGACCATATCCCTGATTCGGGCCTCCTCCTCGAAGCGCACCTCCCGTTTGGCCGGGTGGACGTTTATGTCGACGTTACGAGGGGAAACTTCCAGGAAGAGACAGGCGAGAGGATAGCGACCGGCCGGCAGCAGCTCACCGTACCCGGTATAGAGTCCGTAGGAGAGACCCCGGTGGCTGATCGGCCGGCCATTGACGAACAGGTGTACCGCACTCGAGCTGCGCCGGGCGGCGGCCGGCGCCCCGAGCAGACCAAGGATGTGGAGATCCTCGACCTCGGCGGCCAGCAGCACCGCGCCGCTGAGCGCCTTTTTTCCGAAAAGTACTTCGGCCCGCTCCCGGAGCTGCTGATCGGGCCCGAGCCGTAACGACTCACGGCCGTCGTGCTCCAGCCGGAAGCCGGTGTCCAGCCGGGACAGTGCCGCCTCCACCACTGTCCTTAAAACATGCCTGTATTCTGTCTGGGCCGACTTGAGGAATTTGCGGCGGGCCGGAACGTTGGCGAATAGGTGCTCCACACGGACGGTGGTGCCCGCCTGGCGCGCAGCGGGTTCCTCCCCCTTGACTACACCGCCCTCGACGAGCAGCCTCGATCCCTCTGGCACGGACCCATCACTGGTCTCCAGCGTCAGACGGCTCACCGCGGCGATGCTGGGTAGCGCCTCTCCGCGGAATCCGAAGCTCTCCAGCGATTCCAGGTCTTCCAGCGCAGAGATCTTGCTGGTGGCGTGCCGCTTCACCGCCAGACGGGCATCACGGGCGTTCATGCCGCAGCCGTCATCGACAACCTCGATCAGGTCGCGGCCACCGTTGCGCAGGCGGATCTCGACCGACCGGGCACCGGCATCGAGCGCGTTCTCCACCAGCTCCTTTACCACCGAGGCGGGGCGCTCGACGACCTCGCCGGCGGCGATCTTGTCCACCACCGTATCGGGAAGGATGTGGATGCGGGTACTCATGCGATCATCCTGCTACGGGGAAGGTCTACATTCAGATTGATCCAAACAGTATGGCCGCCAGGCCCACCAGCATGTCCCATTTCAGAATGAGTTGGTACCGCCGGTAGGCCGCCGTGTCCGGCTGCCGGTGGAGACCGATGACTATCACGGCGACGGGAATGCCCAAACCGACCACGGCGACTATCAGGTACCCTACCGCCAGCCATCCCTGCAGGGTCGGCAGGACCAG
>JAUVWC010000142.1 GCA_030604325.1 Candidatus Zixiibacteriota bacterium
CTCCGGTGCGGGGCTAGTGTCCCACTAGTTTGACGCACGCCGGTTACTACAATATGTTGAAAACAACACTTATGTCTAACCGTTGCATAAGGAGCAGGTTCCCTGCAACCGCCTGCCTGGAATCTAACGGTGGTCAGAAGTGAGTATCCAAACCGGATGCGAGTTGAGATAGACCTGCGATAGTGGAGAAACCACTTGTCATACTTTTTAAGCGATAAGTTCCAGGAAGGGGCGGCGACGGTAACACACAGGTCACTATGGTTGCTGACCGTCCTGTTCGTCTTTGCCGTATCGGTGGCCTATGAGAGTGCGGACGGCGCCGCTCCGGGCCCGATCCCTCCGCCTGAAATCGAAGCATCAGCAGCAATCCCGGATGGAGAGAGCTTAGAGCCAGGCCGACTGCCGGAGACCAAACCGTCCGCCTCCACAAGCCAGCAGGTGGGTGCGGCCGGTGTGGAACAGAGCAGACTTCGGAGGTTCCAGACTGCCGTCGAGCAGGGTCCCTTCTGGATGTATCTGATTGTATTTCTGGCAGGAATCGCCACCAGCCTGACCCCGTGTGTGCTCCCCATTATTCCTCTCACCATCGCCGTCATCGGCGCCAAGTCGGTAGAGAGCCGGGCAAAAGGTTTCGGCCTGAGTCTGATCTATGTGCTGGGAATCGCTGCAACCTACTCCACCCTGGGAGTAGTTTTCGCTTCCACAGGCACACTGCTGGGGAGCCAGTTCCAGAGCACACCCTTCCTGATCTTCCTGGTCATTCTTTTCACCCTGCTCGCTTTCGGCCTCTTCGGCGCCTACCAGCTGCAGCTTCCGGCCCCGATCCGCAACACTCTGATGGCCAAGCAGGGAAAGGGCTGGTTCGGGATTCTCTTCATGGGTCTCATCGCCGGTCTCATTGCCAGTCCATGCGCGGGACCCATCATCGCGGGCGTGCTGCTGTTCATCGCGCAGACAGGGAATATTGTCCTCGGTTTCACGCTCATGTTCACATTCTCCATGGGCCTGGGGCTTCTGTTTCTGGTCGTGGGCACTTTTTCCAGCGAGATCAAACGGATGCCGACCGGCCCCTGGATGACGGCGATCGAGACGGGGCTGGGTGTGGCCCTGCTGGCTGTAGCTTTCTACTACCTCTCCCTTCTGCTGGATACCTTCCCATTCGTGCTCATCCTCGGCGCCACGCTGGTGGTGGGCGGGGCTTTTGCCGGAGCGTTCACCCGCCTGAGCGTTGAGGAGACCGGCTGGGCTCCCAAGACGCGCAAGGCTCTGGGCATCCTGATCGTCGCCACAGGGCTCTACTTCTTCGTGGGCGGGCTCATGACCTACGGTCTCTTCCTGCCCCCGATGAGCGGAGCCGGACCTGGCACAACCGCTCAACTCCCGGCGGGGCAGCCCGGAGAGGGGCTGCCTTCGGAAGAAGCCGGCCTCAGCTGGGGCGACGACCTGGAGGCGGCCCTCTTTCTGGCCGAAATGGAACAGAAACCGGTAATGATAGATTTCACCGCCGACTGGTGCACCGCGTGCAAAGAACTCGACCGTTATACATTCAGCGATCCCGCCGTCATTGAAGCGTTCCAGCAGTTCATACTGGTCCGCATCGACATGACCGACAGATCCAACCCGCAAAACGAGGAGTTACGGCGGCAATACAACATCCTCAGCCTTCCCAGCGTGACCTTCCTGGCCCCTTCGGGGGAGATGCTGCCCGATTACACCGTTTCCGGGTTCGTCAGAGGCCCCGAATTCCTTGAAATCCTGCAGGGGGTGCTGGAGGCGCCAAAGAATCCGTTGTAGATGTGGACAGTTTTAAAGAACCATTCGTCATTCCTGTGAAAAGACACAGGGCGCGCCCATGAGCGAGCCGCACGGCCAGAGCGAGGGAACCCTACCGGCGACCTACGAGGAGCTGGTCCGCGAGTACGGCAAGCGCATCCTGTCAATTGCGTACGACTATGTCAAAGATTACGACGCGGCCCAGGACGTGGCCCAGGAGGTATTCATCCGGATTTGGCAGAAGGGGAAGGAATTCCAGGCCCGGGCCAGCGTATTCTCGTGGATCTACAGGATCACGGTGAACCTCGCTATCGACTATCTCCGAAAAGCAAAGAGCCGAGGGAAACTCGCTGACAGGGAAGGCGTTTACAGCGACCAATACCGTACCGAGCAGGAATCCGGTTCGACCGGTGTGGTCCCCGGATTGGAGATGGAGCGCAGTGCGCTCAGGGACCGGATCGATGCCAGTCTTGATGTTCTCTCGGAGCATCAGAAGCAAGCGTTCATCCTCCGGTACTATCAGGAGATGCCGATCGATGAGATCGCCGCCATCATGGGCTGCAAGGAGAGCACCGTAAGGCAGCACCTGTTCCGAGCCTGCCACAAGCTCCAGGATGAATTGAGCGACCTGGCGGACCGACTCGGATTTTCAGAAGAAAATGAGGGGTGAGAGGAGTCCTCTTAGATACGAAGCAATCGCAGAAGTAGAATCAGATGAAGCATACAGAGACAACATACATTGACGAATACCTGAGGGGTGAACTACACCGGGCGCAGGCCGAGCGTGTAGCCGCACACCTGAAGAGGTGTCCGCAGTGCCGGGCCTTCGCCGACTGGCTCGGACAGTTGAACCGGTTGGCGGCCCAGGTCCGTACCGAACCGTCCGAACCGGTCGTCGAGGAACTGCACAGGCGCCTGCTCGGACTGCCCGAACAGCTGGCCACCGGCGAGGTCATAGCCCGACCCGCACCCAAACCGAGACAACAGCTATACAGAATGTCGCTGTGGTCGAGGGCTCCGTCTCCGCTCCTTCGCGTAGCCGCCATCCTCCTCATCGGTGTATTCATCGGCTACGGCATCTGGGGCAGACCCGCCCGGAGAGAGCCGGCTATAGGAACCATCGAAGTTGCAGAATCGGAGTCTCCCGAGCTGGCCCGCCCCGTGGCTGACATGGCATCCGCTCCCGCCGAACCGGCGACCGGCCAGCAGGAGGTGCGTATCGAAGAGCTCGAACGAGCGCTGCTGGCCACATACTTCGCCAAGGTGGAAGCTGCTATGCTTCATTTCGTAACCGGTGCCGCAGAAGGAGAACTCGCTCCCCTCGCGCCCGAGACCACGCAAAACATGCTTTCCCTGACCGCCAGACTGAAAGCCGACTGTAAGGCATCCCGGGACATGCGCATGATCCGGCTGTTCGGGCAGATCGAATCGGTTCTGATGGAGATGGACCACCTGAGCCGGGAACGAGACCTTCAGGGAGCTCGGCACGTCGCTTCAATAATCGAAGAAGAGGGATTACTATACACCCTACAACGATTTAAAGTCAGCCTAGAGGAGTAGTATAAATCCGATGCCATCTACTTTCTGTATCCGCCATAAACCGCTGTGGGGGGGACCCCTGGCTTCACTCCTTCTCGTCTCAGGCACACTCCTGCTCGCCTCCACTGCCGCATACGGCACACCACCGCAGGCCGAGGAGCAGCAGGAGGAGGAAACATACCAGCGGGCCCGCGACCTGAACCTGCGGGGACAGTGGGAGCAGGCGCTGGAGTTATTCCGCCTGCTGGCCAGGGGGGACTCCCCCCGGGCCGCTGAAGCTGCTTTCTACGAAGGCCTCTGCCTGGAGAACCTCCCCGGCAGGGATGAGGAAGCCTTCCAGGTTTTCATTGCCCTGCGCCTGAGCCAGCCGGATGACCCCTTTGCCGCCAAGGCGCTCTCGCACCAGATCACGCTGGCGGGGGTGTTGGGGGAGAAAGATCCCTCATACCGCGAATTCCTGGCCGAACATCTCGGCAGCGATGATCCCGCCGTACGCAGGGAAGCAGCACTGAGCCTGGCCCGGTTCGGTGACGAGCGGGCGGCCGAGGTCCTGCTGGAGATCCTGCGTGAAGGAACAACCGATCAGAAGATGACGGCGCTGGAGCGGATCACCTACTTCGAGCTGTCCGTGGCCGAGCACCTTGCCAAGGACGCCGCCACGACCAGTCCCGATCCAGACGTCCAGATGCAGGCCGAGACCCTGCAGGAATCCCTGAGCGCCACCAGTGCCGAGCGGCGGCGGATGGAGCGAATGCTCACCAGGGACAAAAAGCTGCTGATGGAGACTATCAAGCTGAAGGGGGAGAACTGGACTGATAAGGAGCTGCTGACCCACGCCCTGTTCCATGTCATGCCCCGCCGGACGTTCGCGCGCTATGTGTAGGGCAACCAGGCGGAGCAGTTGCAGATCTATGAAGAGTTCTTCGATGACCTGGACAGGCGCAACCGCCGCATGTCCAGAGAGGAGCTGGAAGAGGAATTCCAGAGACGGATTACCTACGCCTTCGAGGCGTTCAGCGAGCCGTGGAGGGCGGCCCGCAGCCGCTATGACGCCAAAGAGTGGCTGACGCCGAACAATCCCTACTCACCCTGGGACGCGCGGGGAGAGCTCTACATCCGCTACGGTGAGCCCAGCGACATCTTTATTCTGGGCAACAATATCGTGGAATGGTACTACGCGCGGATGAGGGTGGATTTCACGATACATCAATACAGGCTGAACTTCCTGCTCAACGCCATTTACCCGGGCCGGGCCAGCCAGCAGGACTACCCTGCCGGCCATGTCCAGGCCAACTACATCAACACTCCTCGTATCGAGTTTTAGACAAGAAATATTCCACGCATAAGGCCCTCGCCGTTTCTGCAGCAAGGGCCTTTTCTTTTGC
>JAUVWC010000292.1 GCA_030604325.1 Candidatus Zixiibacteriota bacterium
ATGCGGTGGAACTGGCTCGTACCGGAACCGACATCGAACGGATTGTGAGTGCCGGCAAGATCGCCATGCCGCTGGCCATCGAGGGAGGACACGCTATCGAAGACGACCTAGAACTGCTGCGGGAATTTCACCGCCTCGGTGTCTCTTCGATGACCCTGACGCATAATGTGTCCCACGGTTGGGCGGACTCGGGTGCCGATGAACCAAGGTGGGGCGGTCTCAACGACCTGGGTAGAGAGGTGGTGAGGGAGATGAACCGGATCGGGATGGTCATCGATATCTCCCATGTTTCAGACGAGACCTTCTTCGACGTGATGGAGGTGAGCCGGGACCCGGTCATCGCCTCCCATTCCGGCTGCCGGGCCATCAATCCCCACCGCCGTAACATGAGCGATGAGATGCTGCGTGCGCTGGCCGACAACGGAGGCGTCATCGGGATCGTGTTCGTCCTCAACTATCTGAGGCCGGAATTCACCCAGGCCATGAACGAGCTGCGGGCCATAAGCCGCCCGTGGCACAGGAGGGTCTCTCCCATTGAAGATCTGGATCTTCGCATCGCCATCGACCATCTCAACGCCGGCCGCGACTGGCCGCTGGAGAACCTGCCCACGATCGAGCATGTTCTCGATCACATCGATCATGCGGTGAAGATCGCAGGCATCGACCATGTCGGCCTGGGGGCGGATATGTACCCCCGTACCCCCTCTCCGGCCGGGATCCGCGGCGTCCACGACTACCCCCACATCACCAGAGGATTGAAAGAACGGGGCTATTCCGACGAGGAGATAAAGAAGATCATGGGAGGGAACTTCTTGCGGGTCTGGAAGCAGGTAACGTATGAATAGGATAGGTAGGCTGAGATGGTGACGGATAGTGATAATAACCGCTATAGAGCTTGAAACCGCTCCTCCAGCAGTTTGCGTCCATCAGCTTCTGCCATAACTATGAGGGTCATTCCGGATTCAACCTTGGTGGCGGGGTCGGGCTTAAACTCGAATCCCTCCTGGCCAGCGCGACAGATAGCCAGTAACACGGCGCCCTCCACTTCATCCACCTTGAGGGAACCGAGCGTTCTATCAGCGACTACTACGTTCTCGGGCACTGTCACTTCCTCGACTCTTAGACTGCCGCCTACGGCACGCAGCATCTGATCCAGGAAAGACACGACTTTCGGCCGGATTAGCTCCGATGCCATGCGCAGTCCACCGATACGGCTCGGGCTAACGACCGAATCCGCTCCAGCAGCTAAGAGTTTGGCTTTTGATTCGGGAAGCTCGGTGCCGGCAATTATGCGTATTTTCGGCGCCAAGCGGTGCGCCGTCAAAACTCCCAACAGATTGTCCTTGTCGTTCTCCATGCAGAATATGATGCCGGCCGCGCGCTCCAGTCCGGCTCCCAGGAGCACTTTGTCGTCACTGGAATCGCCCTCCAGGCCGGGGAGACCTCCTAGACGCTCGTACGCCTCATCGAGTGCCACCTTTGTAGGGGCCACAATCACGGCACTCCGCCCCGTCTTGATAAGATCTTCGGTGACATACCATGTAGCTGCTGTGTCACCACAAACAATGTAGTGATCTGCCATCCGTACGATTCTTTTCTGCATTTGTCGCCTCGTAAAGATATGACGTAGTTGTCCCTCGATTACGAATGCGGCCAGCATCAGCATGGAATAGGCTACTATCCCCATTCCTCCGAGGACCAGGATAATGGTGAATATCCGTCCGGCCGGGTTGCCCGACATATTGATGATCTCACCAAAGCCCACCGTGGTTAACGAGATGATGGTCATATAAATAGCATCGATGATGCCGTATTCGCCTCCGCCGATGATCATGAACCCTATAACACCCACTACCACCACCGCGACAAGCGCGGCAAAGGCCATCCCGAGGAGTCGTCGGATACGATAGAACTCGGCGAAATCACTACTTACTGCGTGGCGCTTAGTCATCTGTGGTCCAGCTGTGTCTTTCATAGGTGCAGGTTCCCGTAATGACTAGCTCTCGTTCCGCTCCTTGAGGATTTCCAGATGCTCCCTGTATCTGGAACGCGCACTGATGAAATCCTGCCGGCTCAGGTGCAGTTCCTCTACGATCTTTCGCATTTCCACATTCTCTTCTGAAGAGATCGACTCATCAGAGGCGGAAACAGCGAGCAGACAATCCAGCAGGGCCAGCTTCTCCTCACGTGTCGCCATCTGGTCGTACTCCCTCGTTACCAGGTAGTTATCCGTGCTGCCGAAGAGCTGGCTGTGCGTCTTGGCCATGTGGACGACGATGACTGCCTGTTCTTCCGGCAGTCCGCCCTGCTCCACCACAATCCGCTCCATGGCCTGTGTTTCCTCATCGCTGATATCCATGTCGGCATTGGCCACCCGCCCGAGGATATAAGCGAAGGAGGCAATGTACCGTGCCCGTTCCTCGTCGAGACCTTCCAGCTCCTCGACGATCTTGCGTACGGTATCGATCTGCGGGGAGGAATCTTCGGCACCGGTCTCCACCGGTTCTCCAATGCTTTGTCCCAACCCCAGCCAATCACGAATCGACATGGCCCCACCCTTTCATGTACGCGACAATTCACCAGCCAGCC
>JAUVWC010000322.1 GCA_030604325.1 Candidatus Zixiibacteriota bacterium
GCGGCTGGTCGTTGTGGACAGCCTGCGCTACGAATATCCTCTGTGTTGCGACCGTTATAGTCTTTCCCTTTTTGTAGCTTCGCCCACGAATCTCAAAGGATCCACTGCCTTACGGAGAGATACTCCTTATGTCACCCAATAGAAGAGATTTTCTCAGAACCTCGATAATCGCCGGTGGAGCAGCCACCCTGGGTATCAACTCCTGCTCCCGCGCTACTCTCCAGCAGCGCCACATCCGCCAGCTCCGCATTCTGATACTGGGTGGCACCAGCTTCATCGGACCCCACCAGGTAAGCCGTGCGCTCGAGCTCGGTCACACCATCACCTTGTTCAACAGGGGCAGGACGAACACCCACCTTTTTCCAGAGGTGGAGAAACTGATCGGTGACCGGCAGGACGATCTGAGCGCCCTCGAAGGGGGCATGTGGGACATCGTTATAGACAACTCCGCGACGAATCCATCGTGGGTTCGGCGCTCGGCACGGCTCCTGAAGGATTCGGTCGGGACCTACCTCTTCACATCGACACGGTCGGTCACATCAGACTTCTCGCGGCTGGGTATGACCGCCCTCGACGCTCCCGTCTACTCGGTGGACAGCTGGACCGAGGAGGATGAGGCACAGATGGGCTACGGCCTGAAGAAATCGATGGCCGAGAAGGAAGCCCGTCAGGTTTTCGGTAACCGGGCCCTTATTATCCGGCCTGGCCTGATCGTGGGTCCCGGGGATACCACAGACAGGTTCACGTACTGGCCCGTACGCCTCGATCGCGGCGGAGAGGTCCTGGCACCGGGTGATCAGGAGGGTCCAGTCATGTTTATCGACGCCCGCGACCTCGGGGAGTGGTACATCCATCTTCTCGAACAGGAGGTCACCGGCACATTCATGGCCCTGGGGCCGGAGGAACCTCTGACATTCAGGGGTCTGCTGGAAGGGATACAGGAAGGGATCGGATCGGATGCCACCTTCACCTGGCTGGAGACCGAGTTCCTCCTGGAACAGGGGGTGCGCCCCTACTCGCATATGCCTCTGTGGCAGCCGGCCCGAGGGAGAAACGTCGGATTCAATAGATTCGACCTGAGCCGGATTCTGGCCACCGGTATTAAATACCGGCCGCTGCCGGTAACCGCGAAGGATACGCTGGAGTACCACACATCAAGACCCGAAGAACACAGCTCGAGACTCCGGGCCGGCATCACCGCCGAGAGGGAAGCGGAACTACTGAAGGCCTGGCACGCCCGGGGCGGCTAGTCCTCAACTACAACTCCCGCTCCACCGCACCCGGGTAAATCCCGCTACTTCTTCATCTCCGCCAGCAGTTTATCCACTACCTCATCCATTGCTTCGCCGCGCTTGTTCTTGTCGCGGATGACGCCTTCGTGGTCGATGATGTAAATAGTGGGCCAGCCGCGGACGCCCCACTTGGTAGCGATGGGACCGCTGGTGTCTCCACCGTCCCAGAAGGAGGGCCAGGTGATGTTCTCCCTCTCGATGGCTTCCCGATACGTATCAGCGGGATCGCTGTTCACGCCGAGGATGGTGAAGGGTTCGTCTTTCAGCCTTGCTACGAGCGACCGCTCGTGTGGGTACATGGCCCGGCAAGGTCCTCACCAGTCCCCCCAGAAGTCGATAACCACCACCTTTCCGAGGTAGTCGCTCAACTTCATCTCCTCGCCGTCGACATTCGTGCCGATGATCTCGGGGGCCTTCTTGCCGATTGCGAGGGCTGCGGGATCGTGGGCGCTCAGCATTCTTTCGGCCGTTTGGCCGTAGGTGGAGTCCCAGATCGGTGTGTCGTAGTACTCGTCGACTAGTCGCTGCAGGTTCGCCTTCCTGGTCTCCATCAGGGCGTCCCGATCGACCTCATCTCCACCATACCTGATCTGGGAGTCGGCATCCTGGGCAACGTAATAGATCATGGCAGCCCTGACGGTCGCGTGGGGCGATTCCTCCCGCAGATAAGTCTGTCGTTCTTCGGAGAGTGAGTCGTAGAAACCCGCTAGTTTCGCCATATGCTCTGTTCGCTGATACTCCGCGAAGATCGCATCAAGTATTTCTGCCTGGGCGGCTTCCCGATCTTCACGCTCCATCCC
>JAUVWC010000234.1 GCA_030604325.1 Candidatus Zixiibacteriota bacterium
ATCGAAGTATCCTGCTTAAAGGGATCGAATGCCGGCGAACGGTCCCGAATGATAAGGGTCACTAACGCCGGCTCGATATCCAGACCGACCTCCACCGTGCCCTCTTGGTCCAGGTAACCGTGCCGCATGACATTTGTGACGAGTTCTTCCAAAACCAGTTGCACGGAGAGACTCAATTCGCTGTCCCCGAGCGGGTCGAGATGCTCTTTGCAGAAGGATGTGAGCACATCGAGCGCGGCCGGACCCCGGATAACTCGAATGTGTGGCTGCTGCGGCTTCATATACACCTCTACTACCCCTCAATCGTACGGGCCCTCCGCTTCAGGTGTCAAGAATCGGGGGTGGCAGTGGGAACGTGCTCGTGTTCGGAGGGCGAGCGAGCAATTTTAATAAAAGTCCTTTGGCATTGAGAAATTGCGGATGCCATGCGTAGACTAGTACCCATTCGGAGTCCGTTCTGTGGACCGCGAGTCCGGCTGTTGCCGGCGAGCAAACTCCGGATGGATCATAATACGTCTGGGGACGGACTGGTGATACATGTCGATCCGCGTAAACATGGCGACCAGCCTGGATGGTAAGATCGCCACCACCGACCGTGGCAAGATCCGCTTAGGTTCGGATGCTGACATCCGGCGTATAGCCGAACTCCGGACCTGGGCGGATGTGTTGATGATCGGGGCCGAGACAGTTCGTGCCGAGGATCCGCCCATGGAGTTGAACGACACAGATGCGTGTCTTTGCCGTCGCCGGGAGGGCCGGGAGGAGCACCCCGCGGTGGCCGTCGTCACCGGCAGCCTGAATCTACCGGTAGGCCGGACCTTCCGTGGCCCGGGACGCCGCCTGGTCGTAACAACCGATCGGGCACCCGATCCCACCCCGCAGCTAAGGGCCGCCGCCGAGATCTGGCGTGTGGGGGATGCAAGGGTGGATGTGCTCGCCCTGGTGGAACGGCTTGCGGCAGAAGGTTTGGAGCGGATTCTTGTTGAGGGTGGCGGAAAGATGGCAGCCAACTTCTTTGAACACGACCTGGTGGAGGAGCTGTTTCTCACTATTACCCCCTATTTGCTCGGAGGCGATTATGCGCCTACTCTGGCTGATGCGGCAGGGGTGTTCGAGTCACCGCCACGATTCGACCTGGTCGACATAGAATCGACGGCTGAAGAGATATTTCTGCGTTACCGGAGGCACATGGAGGCAGAATGACCCGTTCAGGCACCTCACAACCGCCACTGTTACCTGCCCACCAAACCCTCCCCAGACTCTGTCTGTTCGGTGACGGAAAGATGTCCCGGGCAGTCCGAGCCGCGGCCGAGGCCTGGGATGTTGCCATTACGAATGTCTTCACGGGGGATGATCTCCGCAACGGTTGGCCACGCAGAAAGGGGGACCTGAAGGGAGCGGAGGTGGGTGTGGATTTTTCCGGCCCTGAGGCTGTCCTCCCTAACGTTCGCCGGGCTGTTGACCTTGAGCTACCACTTGTGGTGGGCACCACAGGCTGGCAGGATGCAATGCCCGATGTGGAAGCAGCCGTCCTCAACGGTGATGGGGCCCTACTGCATGCCCCCAATTTTTCATATGCGATGAATGTCCTCCTCTACCTGCTGAAGCGCGCGGCGCTCCTCTTCGAAGGGATGGAGGGATTCGACCCATTCATCTGGGAGAAGCACCATGCCTCCAAAGGTGATTCTCCCAGCGGGACGGCTCTTCATATGGGGGAGGTACTGCTCGAGAGATTGGGTGATAAGGATCTCCTCCATATGGGAACTGCTTCCGGGCCGATTGCTCCCAACCAGATCAGTGTAGCATCGGTGCGCGCCGGTTCAGATCCCGGATGCCACCACGTAGGATTTGACAGCGCAAACGAGACGCTGGAGCTGGTGCATACGACCCGGGACCGTGCTGCTTTTGCAACGGGTGTCATTCGAGCGGCCTCGTGGTTGAAGGGGCGTGAAGGCGTCTTCACGATGGAGGATGTTATCGCGGACCAGATTGAAGCGGCCGAGAAGCGGAGGGAGGCCTGGAGAGAGGCGGACTCACTATGAGGTCCGCCGGTCTTGAAGCTACGGAGTCCAATGGATAAAACCCAGCCAGAGAGCAGCGCCGATCTCCAGTGGATACGTACCACGCTTGAGAGTGCGTTCGAGCGGGGGCTGGACGGTGAGGATGTAAATCGGGAGGAGGTCGGTGAAGCTCTCGGGGCACTTCTGGTCTGTCTCGAAGAGGGAACGGTCAGGGTCGCCGAACCACAGGGGCACCGCTGGTCGGTAAACACCTGGGTGAAGAAGGGGCTTCTGGTCGGTTTGCGCATCGGTGAGGTGATCGCTCCCGGCGCCGGTGTACATAAGGGTGCCGGAGTGATCGTCTTGCCCCACAGCCACATCGATGCCGGAGCGTACCTGGACGAAGGCGTGCTGGTAGAATCCCATGTCCTGGTCGGCTCTTGTGCCCAGGTTGGCAGAAGGGTGCATCTCGGTGCAGCCGTTCAGCTGGGAGGGATGCTGGAACCTGTAGGAGCACGTCCGGTGATCATCGAGGACGATGTGATGATCGGTGGGGGGTGTGGGATCTACGAAGGAACGATTGTGAGGCGACGGGCGGTACTGGCCGCCGGAGTAGTCCTGACCGCATCTACTCCCGTATACGATGTTGTGAAGGGGGATGTGCTGCGTCCCGCCTTCGACAGGCCGCTGGAGATTCCCGAAGGAGCGGTGGTGGTGTCCGGTGCTCGTAAGCTGGAGGGGGAGTGGGGGGCCGTTCACGGTTTGAGTCTGCAGAGCCAGATTATCGACAAGTATCGGGATGAGGACACCGACCCGCAGGCCGCGCTCGAAGAGGGACTCGGGTGAGCAGTTCTCCGTGAGATCATCGATGCATCTCAGCCACCGCCTGGAGAGTCTCCCCCCTTATCTTTCCACTGATATCAAGGCCCGGGTGTCCGCCCTGAAAAAGGAGGGGGCAGACATAATCGATCTCTCGGTCGGCTCTCCCGACTTTCCGCCCGACCACCGCATTGTCGATGCGGCCAGGGAAGTGCTGGAGAGTGAGGGGGGTCTCGGTTACGTGATCGGACGGGGCGTCCTGCGCCTCCGCGAGGCGGCCGCCTCCTACATGGCCCGGCGCTACGGGGTGGAGGTGGAACCGGCGTCTCAGGTGCTGGTTCTGCTGGGGAGCAAGGAGGGTCTGGCTCACCTTCCCATCGCCCTGTGTAATCCCGGAGAGGTGGGCGTTTATCCCGATCCCGGCTATCCCGTCTATGAGCCCACTCTTCGTCTGG
>JAUVWC010000185.1 GCA_030604325.1 Candidatus Zixiibacteriota bacterium
CATCCTTGTCGCCCAGGACACGACCCACTATGGGGCTGATCTGGCACCGGCGTCCGGTGGCGGCAGTGTCCGGCTGGCCGGGCTGATCCGTCGCCTCGGCGCTGAGGTCGAGGGGCTGGAGTGGCTGCGCCTGATGTATACCTATCCCTCCCGCGTGACCGGCGATCTGCTGGACGCCATGGCGGGAACGCCGCAGGTGGTCCCCTACCTCGACATTCCCGTCCAGCATGGATCGGAGCGTATCCTGAAGGCGATGGGCCGCCCTATGGGGCGGCAGGCTCTTCTCGAGTTGTTGGCCAGCATCCGGGAGCGCATTCCGGCCGTCGCCCTGCGCACCAGCATCATCGTCGGTTTTCCGGGCGAGACCGAAGCGGACTTTCTCGAGACACTCGACCTGGTGGAGCAGGTCCGGTTCGAACGGCTGGGGGTATTCACCTACTCGCGTGAAGAGGGTACGCCCGCCTGTGAGATGGAGGGACAGGTCCCCGCCGAGGAGATGGAACGCCGCTGTGAGGAGTTGTTAAGGCTGCAGCGCGGGATCGTCGCCGAACACAACAACTCCCTGCAGGGCAAGGTGGTGGAGGTGCTCGTTGAGGAGGAGTTGGAGGATCTGCCGCCCTTCTCCTTTTTAGGACGTACCCCGTGGGATGCACCCGAGGTAGACCAGGGGATATACCTGGAGCTGCCTGGCGGCGGGCCTACAGCTGAGGGATCCGTTGCTGCGGCGCCAGTCCGGCGCCCCCGGCCGGGCGAACTGGTGAGCGCAGAGGTGGTGGGAGCAATCGACTTCGATCTCGAGGGAGTATTGGTTACGGAACCACCGCGTTAAAACGCTGCGGAAGTTCCGTCGGGGCGAATTACCTCCAGCCGGCGGGCCTCGAACCGGGCGTAGGGATAGCCCCCGTCTAGCCAGCTGCCCAGGTTGAGGTAACGGGCACCTCCTTCCAGAAGCCGATCCTCCGGCGTATGGGAATGCCCCATAATGATATAGTCGTAGCCCTCCCGGTCGCGTTCGTCCAGAAAGTGGTCCATACGGTCGCGGCTGCCGTAGTCTTTACCCTCCGTATAACGGCGGCTGGTTCCGGAGACGCGACGGGCGATGGTGAAGCCGATGTCTGGGTGAACCCAGCGCCATAGTGACTGCGCAAGCTGGCTGCGCACCACTTTCTTCAGAATCCTGTAGCCAAGGTCGCGGCCGGCAAGACCGTCCCCATGGTGCAGGTAGAAGCGGGTTCCCTCATACTCGATCCCGACCGGCTCGAGGTAGAGGATGCAGCCCACCTGCTCCGACAGGTAAGGACCGAGGGCGAAGTCGTGGTTTCCAGCAACATAGTGCACCTCTACACTGCTATTGGCCAGGTGCCTCAGGGCGGCGAGCACCCGCAGGCCATGTGAGGTCACCGCGTGCCGGTACTCGAACCAGAAGTCGAACAGGTCACCGACTATATAGAGACGCTTACCGTCGCTGCCCACCTGCTCGAGCAGATCGAGCAGACGCGCCTCCTTCGAGGCCTCATCGGCGGGAGCTTCCAGCCCGAGGTGAACATCGCATATGAAGTAGATGGCGGCCACTGTGCCGCCAAGGTACCGCCGCCGGGCGGGTAAGGGCAACAGTCACCATTCCTACCCAATTATCCCTCCTCCTCGTGCCTGGCCGGAGCTGCGCAGCGGAGTCCTCGGTTATGCAACGGACTTCTGACTCGGGACACTAGGTGGCGGTTGACACAACCTGCGGGCGGGAGAAACTTAGGGGAAGGAATCGCAAAGGAGCGGCAATGGCTGAGACGATGCGTGCGATTGTCAAGACTGCGCCTGGCCGGGGAGTGGAGTTGATAGAGGTACCTAAGCCGGATCCCGGGCCGGGAGAAGCGCTTGTCCGGGTCGTTGTGGCATCCATCTGCGGCACCGACCACCACATCTACCACTGGAATTCTTGGGCCGAAAGGCGTATCGGACCGCGCATCCCTCAGATTATCGGGCACGAGTTCTGCGGCATCGTGGAAGGAGTGGGATCCGGCGTCACGCGGATCAGCGAGGGCGACTATGTTTCGGCCGAGACACACATCGTCTGCCATAGCTGCACGCCGTGCCGGCGCAACCAGCACCATGTCTGCATCAACACGAAGATCCTTGGGGTGGATGTCGACGGCGCCTTCACCGACTACATCGTAGTGCCGGCAGAGAACCTGTGGATCAATCCCCCCGATCTCCCCTCCGCCGTGGCCGCTGCTCAGGAGCCGCTGGGGAATGCGGTGCATACCGCGACGGCCGAACCGCTGGCGGGTAAGCGTGTGCTCGTGACCGGTGTCGGGCCTATCGGTGCCTTCAGCATCGGCGTGGCCAGGGCCCTCGGTGCGGCCGCAGTGTACGCATCGGAGCCGAACCCCTACCGGCTCTCGCTTGCCGCTGCCATGGGTGCAGACCATACGATCAACCCCACGGAGGTCTCGCTCAGGGAAACGATCATGGAGCTCACCGGCGAAGGTGTGGACGCCGTTCTGGAGATGTCGGGCAGCCCCCTCGCCATCCGGGATGCCATCTCCTGTGTCATCCCCGGCGGACACGTCGCCCAGCTGGGACTGCTATCCGAAGAGGTATCCCTCGACCTGAACGAGCTGATCTTCAAGGGGATCCGTTACTACGGTGTTGCCGGCAGGCGGATGTGGGAGACGTGGGAAACCATGTCGGAGCTGCTGTCGGCGGGCGCACTCGACATCACCCCGGTGCTGACCCACACCATGGACCTGGAATCGTTTGAGGAGGGGATACGCCTCATGGACGAGGGTGCCTGTGGGAAAGTGGTGCTGACGGTTTCCTGACCCCGCCACTGGGAAAAGCTGGCCAGCCGTAGAGAGATCTGATACCGAGAGGAGTTCATTGATGGCAGCCACTCTGGAGCACCTGCGAACCCATCTCGACGAGCTGGAGAGCAAGGGGCTCAAGACCCATGTCCGGGTTCTGGAAAGCCCCCAGGGAGCCTGGCTCACTATCGAGGGCCGGCAGGTACTGAACCTCTGCTCCAATAACTACCTCGGCCTGGCCAACCATCCCCGGTTGAAGGAGGCCGCCCGGGCGGCGCTGGAGAAATACGGGGTAGGTCCCGGGGCGGTCCGCACCATCGCCGGGACGACGGATCTCCACGAGGAGCTGGAACGCAGGCTGTCGGTCTTTAAGAAGGTGGAGGCTACCGTGGTGTTGCAGTCGGGATTCAACGCCAACCAGGCGGTTATCCCTGCCATCGTGGGCGAGGAGGATGTGATCCTCTCAGACGAGCTGAACCACGCTTCGATCATCGATGGCGTACGGTTGAGCAAGGCGAAGCGCCGCGTCTGGAAACACCGCGACAGCGAAGACCTGCGCGCCCGGCTGGAGGAGCCGGAGGTCAGGGAGGCCCGCGTGCGGCTGATCATCACCGATGGTGTCTTCAGCATGGATGGGGACATCGCCCCCCTCGATAAGATCGTCCAGTTGGCCGAGGAATACGACGCCGTGGTCATGGTTGACGACGCCCACGGGGAGGGGGTGCTCGGCAGCCACGGCCGGGGGATCGTTGACCACTTCGGTGTACACGGGCGCTGCCACATCGAGGTGGGCACGCTCAGCAAAGCCTTCGGTGTGGTGGGAGGGTTCGTATCCGGCTCCCGGAGCCTGGTGGATTATGTCAAACAGCAGGGGCGTCCCTTCCTGTTCAGCAGCAGCCTGAGCCCGGTCGACACCGCCGCCGCGATCGCCTCGGTCGATCTGCTGGAGGAATCGGAGGAGCCGGTCCGCAGGCTGTGGGAGAATACAGATTACTTCAAGAAGGGGATGGCTGATCTCGGTTTCGACACCGGTGCCTCTGAGACCCCGATCGTGCCGGTCATGCTCTACGAGGTGGAAACGGCACAGGCCTTCTCCCGCGCCCTTTTCGAGAGGGGCTTCTTCGCCATGGCCATCGGTTTTCCTACGGTGCCCAGGGGACTTGCGCGCATCCGCGTC
>JAUVWC010000223.1 GCA_030604325.1 Candidatus Zixiibacteriota bacterium
CCGGTCACCAGCAGTCCCATCTGCCACAGGTAGATCGTTAGGGGCACCGCGGCGACTCCCAGGACGGTTGTAGCCGGCGGAAGCCCCACTCCAAGGATCAGAGCAACGAGAATCAGAGCTAACATCACATAGCGAAGTACAAACCCCATCGCCGCTCGACCGCCGTGGGACGGGTCCACCCCCTCACCCCCGGCGCTTCTTCGCGCCCGGTCAACAAACCGGCTGGTGGCGAGGAAGTTACCTGCAGAAAGGAAGGCACCACAGACGAGGCCGATCCCGTTAAGAGTCTGTCCCAGCACCACGAATACCATAGCGGCCACCAGAGACACAGCGAGCGCGCTCGCCGAAATCTTCCACACGGTGCCCCAGAGGGGATCCTCCATGAGCTGCCGGGAGCCGTCTTATACCTGGGGAGGCTCGGAGCTCATGGCCAGCGGCGTACTGGTCTGCTCGACACTTCTGGCTTCAACCTGCCTGGTCTTCGCCGGCACCTCGTCGCTCATGTGGCAGGTACCGTTGAACAGGGCACCCTCCTCGATGATGAGCTTCTTGGTGGTCACATCCCCATCTACGGAGCTGTTACTCTCCAGAATAACGACCTCACTGGCCTCGATATCCCCCACGACCTTGCCGCCGATGGTGGCGTTCTTAACCTTCACGCTCGCCTCGACGACGCCCGTCTTCCCTATCAGAAGGCTATCGGAGCAGGTGACCTTCCCGATGATCTTCCCATCGACTCGCATGCTGCTGGACACATTGAGGGAACCCTCGAAGACCGTACCGTGACCGACCAGAGTGTTCATCGTTCCCTCAGCTATATGGCTCTTTGCCATGGTATTCCTTTCAGTACTTGGGGAGGTACGCGCGGGGATCCACCGGCCGCCCGTTCTTGCGAACTTCGAAATGCAGATGCGGTCCGGTTGTAACGCGACCCGTGCTTCCCACGTACGAGATGATGTCCCCTTTCTTCACAAGCTGCT
Source organism: Candidatus Zixiibacteriota bacterium (assembly GCA_030604325.1). GTDB lineage: Bacteria > Blakebacterota > Blakebacteria > Blakebacterales > Blakebacteraceae > JAGLTZ01. The sequence continues at coordinate 981 of JAUVWC010000223.1, forward strand.
CCTGGCGAACCACCAGCCGGGAACAGTGGCCGTACCGGGTTGACAGCCTGCGGCCGTGGTCGATCTCGACCAGATAGCCGTACCGGTCGTCCATGCCGGCAAATACTACTCTGCCGTCGGCTACAGCACGCACCGGCGTGCCGGTCTGCGCCGCAATATCTATTCCTGTATGAGGCCCGCCTGCTGTTCCCGCTCCTTCACTGAATTCCGCGGTCGGCCAGCCATGTCTTACCGGCCAGACAAAGAAAATCGCTGAATTTTCCTCCTCGCCCGCCACGCGAGCTCCCTCGCTACCCGAACCCCTTCCTCCCACATCGGCCCTGGCTTCTTCGGTCACGATTTCGGGGGCCAGCTCATACTGGTAGCCCGGCCAGTCCTCCGGGAACGGAACGCCCAGCCGGGTACGGATCTTGTAGTCGATCTCCAGCATGTCGGCCATCAACCGCTCGAGCTCCCACACCTTCTGCACTTCTTCGGTGAGCCTGGCGTTCTCCGCCTTCACCCGCGAGGTCTCCAGCGCTATCGAGGCCACCTTCCAGTAGGAGGCCATGCCAAGACCGACGAGCACAACAGCCAGCACCACCACCCCGATGATCAGCCTCACACCGAAGGGGTCCAGACGTGTCTGTCGTGTCCCGCTTTCATCGTTGGGAACAAACATTATGGTCCAGCTGCGGCGCTTGCCCACGATCTTCACTTCCTCAGTGTTTGAGAGCTAATTATAAATATACTAATTATATCTAATCGAGGCCGACGTCTAACACGTCGCAGATCCGTGTCAGGTCATCGGATGAGTAGTACTCTATCTTTACCGCTCCCTTCTTTTCAGAGCCTGAAATGATGACCTTTGTTCCCAGCTTGCGCTGCATTTCCTCCACCAGCGCCTGCAGCCGGGGACTCAGTTCCTGCCGTCCCCGCTTTCCGCCCTTACCCTTCCCCTCGACGAGCTGACGGACGATCCGTTCCACATCCCGCACCGACAGCTGCCTTCTGGCAGCGCGGTGGGCGAGTTCGGTCTGTTGCTTCTTGGTGGGCAGGCCCAGCAGGGCACGGCCATGCCCTTCGCTCAGCTCATCCGAGCGCACCAGCTTCTGGACCTCCTTCGGCAGGGAGAGCAGGCGCATCGTGTTGGCGACAGCGGTCCGGCTCTTCCCGACACGTTCGGCGATCTGCTCCTGCGTGAGATCGCACTCCTCAGAGAGCCGCCGGAAGGCCTGGGCCGCATCGATGGCGTTCAGATCCTCGCGCTGGAGGTTCTCGATGAGCGATAGCTCCAGCATTTCCTCTTCGGTCGCAACGTCGTAGACGATAGCGGGGATTGTCTTCAGACCTGCCAGCTTGGCCGCGCGCAGGCGCCTCTCGCCGGCCACGAGTTCGAATCCGTCGTCGGCGGGCCGCAGCAGCACCGGCTGCAGCACCCCCTTCTGCTTGATGGAGGCGGCCAACTCCTCCAGCGCCTCGCTCTCGAAATCCTGCCGCGGCTGATACGGATTGGGCCTAATGGCGCTCAGGCGCACTTTGGCCACCATCCCTGCCTGGCCGGGACGTCCCGGTTTGGCCCTCCCCTCGGCGGCCGACGCGGCTTCATCGCCCGCACCCGGGATCAGGGCATCGAGACCTTTACCGAGCGCCTTTCTTACCACGGGCGACGATCTCCTTAGTGAGGTTGATGTAGTTCTCCGCACCTGTAGAGAGGATATCGTACTGGATGATCGGCAGACCGAACGAGGGAGCCTCACCCAGGCGCACGTTCCGCATGATCTTCGTGCCGTAGACCTTGTCGTTAAAAAAGCGGTGGGCCTCCTCGGCCACCTGCTTGCTCAGGTTGAGCCGGCTGTCGAACATCGTCAGCAGCACGCCTTCGATATCCAGGTTAGGGTTCAGATGTTTCTGCACGAGGCGGATGGTATTGAGGAGTTTTCCCAGCCCCTCCAGCGCGTAATACTCGCACTGGATGGGGATGATGACCGAGTCGGCGGCCGTCAGCGTATTCAGCGTGAGCAGTCCCAGGCTGGGCGGGCAGTCCACCAGGATGAACTCGTAGCTCTCTCTGACCGGTTCCAGCGCCTGCTGCAGCTTCTTCTCCCTGCCGATCATCGCCACCAGCTCCAGCTCCGCCCCCGTCAGGCGCACGTGGCTCGGTACCAGATCCAGCCCGTCGACCGGGGTGGACATGAGCGCATCTTCCATGACTATCTCTTCGATCAGCGCTTCGTAGATAGTGAGGTCCACACCGTTGGGATCCACGCCGAGTCCCGAGGTAGCGTTAGCCTGCGGGTCGATATCGATGAGCAGCGTCTCCTTTCCCGCTTCAGCCAGGCATGCTGACACGTTGATGGCGGTGGTGGTTTTCCCCACCCCACCCTTCTGGTTTGTTATGGCGATTACCCGGCTCATTTGTCCC
>JAUVWC010000318.1 GCA_030604325.1 Candidatus Zixiibacteriota bacterium
ATGTAGTGCACGGTCGCTGGGAGGGGATTATAGGCCCGGTAACCAGCAGCTACGTAAGCAGATTGCTGGAGATGGGGATCGAGCGTGATGCCCAGGCGGTCCTGCTGGAGCTGGACACCCCGGGCGGCCTGGATACGGCGATGCGGGAGATCATCAAGGAGTTCCTGGCCGCCGAGGTGCCGGTCATCGTCTACGTCCATCCCAGCGGGGCGCGGGCCGGCTCGGCTGGTGTGTTCATCACCATGGCCGCCCACATCGCCGCCATGACGCCGGGCACCAATATCGGGGCGGCACACCCTGTGGCTATAGGTGGAGAGATGGATTCCATCATGACCGAGAAAGTCACCCACGACGCCGCCGCCTACGCCCGCAGCCTGGCCACGAAGCGACACCGCAACGTGGAGTGGGCCGAGGAGGCGGTGCGCAGGAGTGTATCGGCTACCGCCGAGGAGGCGGTGGCGGAGAATATCGTGGATGTCAGCGCCGAATCGGTGGAAGAACTGCTGGAGATCATCCACGGCAGGACCGTAGAGTTGCCATCAGGTGAACATGAGCTGAACACCGCCGGCGCCAGACTCGAACCTGTACCCGTCAACCTAAGGGAACGACTGCTGGCAATGCTGGCCGACCCGAATATCGCCTACATCTTCATGCTGCTGGGGATCTACGGCCTCATTTTCGAGCTGCAGAGCCCTGGCGCCATCTTCCCCGGCGTCGTAGGTGTTATCTGCCTGATACTGGCATTCATGTCCTTTCAGACTCTACCCATCAATATCGCCGGACTCGCACTGATCCTCCTGGCCATCGTGCTCTTCATCCTCGAAATCAAGGTACCGTCATATGGTATGCTGACTGTCGGAGGGATTATCGCCATGCTGCTTGGGTCGTTGATGCTGTTCGACACGGTGGATCCCGCCATGCGGGTCTCACTCGGTATTATTATCACGGCTGTCACCGTGACCGCTCTCTTCTTCGCATTTGCCGTCGGCATGGGCCTCAGGGCACAGAGCAGGCGCGTAACTACCGGGCACGAAGGACTGGTGGGTGAGGCCGGCGAGGCACACACCACACTGGATCCCACCGGTACTATTGCGATTCATGGCGAGTTCTGGAAGGCCGAGAGCGCGACCGGCGAGCCGATTGAAGCGGGAACCCGCGTGGAAGTCGTCAAGGTGGCCGGCCTGCAGCTGCTGGTGAGACAGACTGCGCCCAGTCCGTTCAGTAAGGATGGAGGCGAAGGCCCGGCCGCCACCTGAAGCCGGAATCTGAGAAAGGAACTACGACATGATACCTACCTGGCTCTTAACAGCCATCTTTATCCTGGTCATCATCCTGGCCAGTGCGATACGTGTCCTGCGGGAATACGAGCGAGGGGTGATATTCCGATTGGGACGTCTAATAGGTTCGAAAGGCCCCGGACTGATCCTGCTCATCCCCGTCATCGATAGAATGGTAAGGGTGAGCCTGCGGGTCATCGCTATGGACATACCTCCACAGGACGTGATCACCAAAGACAACGTCTCGGTCAAGGTGAACGCTGTCCTCTACTTCCGCGTGCTCGACGCAAACAAGGCAATCGTGGAGGTGGAGGACTTCCTCTACGCCACCAGCCAGCTGGCGCAGACCACGCTGCGCGCCGTGCTGGGACAGGCGGAGTTGGACGGGCTGCTGGCCGAACGTGAAAAAATCAATGCCGAGCTGCAGCGGATTGTCGATGAGCATACCGATCCGTGGGGAATCAAAGTAAGCCTGGTGGAGGTCAAGCACGTCGACCTGCCGACCGAGATGCAGCGCGCCATCGCCCGCCAGGCCGAGGCGGAACGGGAGCGCCGGGCCAAAGTCATTCACGCCGAAGGGGAGTTCCAGGCATCAACCAAGCTCTCCCAGGCGGCCGAGATCCTTCAGAAACAGCCCGCGGCCATCCAGCTTCGCTTCCTGCAGACACTTACCGAGATCTCGACCGAAAAGAGCAGCACGGTGGTGCTGCCCATTCCCATCGACCTGCTCAAGGTAATGATGGATCACTTGGCACCGGAGTCGAAGTAGATCGCATAGACTGGTTGAACAGACTGGCAATAGATTAACAGCTTGAAGGCCCCGGCTGTAGGCGTATGCGGTCGGGGCCTTTTG
>JAUVWC010000228.1 GCA_030604325.1 Candidatus Zixiibacteriota bacterium
CGGTATTTCGCCCCGGGACCCAGAACTGGTGGATCTCATCGATCCACCCCCATATACCAGCCAGAAGAACAGCTCCATGCCCCGCCGGCTCCCTACCCAATATCCCAGCCGGCAGAGGAGACCGGCTCAGCAATGCATTGGCAGCCAGCAGACCGAGCAGTCCAAATTCGGCCGCGTGGCCCATCTTGTCTACGCCGAATAAGCGAAAGGGTGATTCGCTCCCAAGACTGATATTGGAACCGAACCAGATCCCTCCTGCCCAGATAATAACAAGACCCCACGCGAAAACTGGCCGCCTTAAGAGATTCACCGGCCGGCTGCCTAGCCTTTCAGATCGAAGTGCTGTTCTTCCTCGGATGTTATCGCTGCGAGAACCTCATCAGCACTATGAGCATTGGTCAACCGTTGGCGAAACTCCTCGTAGCTGAGCAGGCGGGAGATCCGGCTCAGCGCTTTGATGTGCGGACCGGCAGCGTCCTCCGGCCCGACCAGAAGGAACACAAGGATTACCGGCTTACCATCCAGTGCATCGTAATCGATAGGTTCGGAACACCGTCCGAAAGCCGCTACCAACGACTTGACGGCGTTGGTCTTGCCGTGCGGAATGGCTACACTATTACCCACCCCCGTGCTCATCAGCTGTTCACGGGCACGAATCGCCTTGATGATGGTATCCCGGTCGGTTCCGTTGACCGTGTCGACAACAAGATCGACGAGGCGTTCGATTACCCCGTCCTTGTCGCCGGCCTCGATATTGAGATCGATCCGGGATACGGTGAGGATATCGGTGAGTTTCATGCAGAGAAAGACTATGCACGGCTCTTGGCAGCGTCAACAGAGAACCAATACCATATTGTCCAGGTGAATAACCTGTGTCTGAACCGTCTCGACTTACATACAGAAAGCCCTTGTCGGGCCGGCCTGAACACCCTTTTCTGACGTCGATATGCGCCACTTGAATATGAATCCTACCGGAACCGGCCTGCTCCTGGCCGCATGCCTGCTGATGCTGCCGGCCGGAGGTGTGAGAGAAGTGTGGGCGCAGGCGGGGGATGTGTTGTACGAGTTCCATCCTCCTCAGTCTCCCATGGGCCGCCTGCCCTTCCAGGCCCCGAGGCGACCTTCGATCGGATTGGTACTGAGCGGGGGCGGCAGTAGAGGGATGGTGCACATCGGCGTGTTGATGGCGCTCGAAGAGGCCGGGCTCGAACCGACCTGCATAGCCGGCGTAAGCACAGGGGCTGTCATCGGTGGGCTGTACGCCGCCGGTTACACGCCTTCGGAACTGGCCACCATGGTGGGAGAGATCCACTGGCAGGATCTGTTCACCGACTCCACCGAGCGGATCAACCTGTTCCTGGCACAGAAGGAGGAACGGGCCTCCTACACTCTCCAGGTCCGCTTCGACGGCTGGAAGCCCGTTCTTCCCACCAGTTACATAACGGGACAGCGCGTGGCCGCCCTCTTTTCAGACCTTACATTCAAGGGTGACTACTGGGCTGCGGGTGACTTCGATGCCCTCTACATACCCTTCCGCGCCGTCTCCACCGACCTGCTTACGGGGGATCGCGTGATACTCTCCAGCGGCACCCTGTCGCAAGCTCTGATGGCCTCTAGTGCCGTTCCCATCCTGCTCTCAGCCGTGCCGCGCGGGGAACAACTGCTGGTTGACGGCGGCCTGGTAGACGCCATCCCGGTCGAGGCGGTCGAAGAGCTGGGGGCCGAGCTGATCGTTGTCTCCGATGTGTCCGCAGCCCTGCGCCCCGCCTCCAGGCTGGGCAACCCGCTGGAAGTAATCGACCAGGTGACGAGCATTATGATGAGGGGACCCAACGTCCGCTCACTGGCCCGGGCGGATCTGGTCATTGCCCCCGAACTCCCCGGCCACCTCTCCACAGACTTCGATGGAATCGACACCCTGGTCACGGTCGGCCACAGGGAGGCCAGAGAAGCAATCGCCCGGTGGGAGGGCCTTGCTGAGGCCAGACACCTGACCAGGCTTGACGGCGTTCATGCCGAGCACGGAGCTGCGCTCAGGGTCACCGGTGTGGAGGTGGATGGCGGCAGCCAGACCCAGCAGGAGCGCGCCCACAATCTAATCGAGCGGGAACTGATCGGGCACACTGTTGACCCAGTGGGTCTCGAGGCAACTGCCGTGAAGCTCCTCGACGACGGAAGCCTGGCCGACGTGCGGCTTCAGGCGTATGCAGCTGCCGGCACGCAAGCTGGACCAGAGAGGCGAATCACCCTCAAAGCCCTGCTCGTCAGCCGCCCCCTGCTCCGCGAGGTACGCTTTGAAGGCACGCGCCTCTACGATCCCCCTGAACTGCGCAGGACGATCGGCTCCAGGCCGGGCGAGCCGGTGGACAGGCTCATGGTAGCTGAAGACATCCGGTCTCTGTCGCGATACTATCGCGACCGGGGATATCCACTGGCACTGGTGCGCAACGTGCGGTTCGATCCCACGCTCGGTCTGCTCACCTTCGAACTCGATGAAGGCATCATCGAGGAGATCCGGGTCGAAGGGCTCGTGCAGACCCGCGATGTCGTGATCCTGCGGGAATTGCCGTTCAAGGTCGGTGAACCCTTCGGCCAGCACTCCATCCAGCAGATAATCGAGCAAATATACGGCCTGGGACTGTTCGAGCGGGTCTCGATGGAACCTGCCAGGACCGCCGGTGGAGGCCTTGCCGTAATTGTACGGATCGAGGAGCGCCCCCGTCACCTGGTACGGTTGGGACTACACTACCTGGAGGAACAGAAAACCGAAGCCTTCATCGAGTACCGCAATGAAAACCTGCTCGGCCTCGGCGGAAGACTGCGTATCCGCGGCCTGACCGGTATCCGCCGCAGTGAGCTCGAGATGGAATCCCGTATCGACCGGATGTTCAGAACCTACCTCACATACCAGCTGAACGCCGGCTATTCACGCGAAGAGGTACACACCTATGAGGGAGAATACCGTGCCGGGACGTATGAAGAGCAGAACTATCATATATCCGCAGCAGTGGGACAGCAGGTCCACCGCCTGGGCCAGCTAAGTCTCAGCTTGAAGGCCGAGGATATCACCGTCAAAACACTCGAAGGTGTTACCCCCTACGATGCCCGTCACCGCATAAGGGGACTGGAGCTTCGCAGCATCGTGGACACCCAGGACCGCACCCCGTTCCCTACCAGCGGCGTGCGGCACGAATTCATTTACGAAGCCATCTCCACTCTGTTCGGGAGCGATCTCTCCTACGTCCGCCTCCTCCTCTCCCTGGAGTCATTCCATACCTACGGGCGCCATACTTTCCACCCGCGACTGTTTTTCGGCTCATCGGACAACACCC
>JAUVWC010000145.1 GCA_030604325.1 Candidatus Zixiibacteriota bacterium
CATGGCGTATGCGGCTGCGCCTCTCCTGCCGTGAGAGCTGCGGATAGGCCTCATAGATCGCATTCGCTCCGCCCAGGCCAAAGCCCGCTATTACGCCAAAGCCGGTGGCGGCCATCACAATGACGATCGTGTATCGTACCCAACGTTTCATAACAGTCACTTCCGCCGAAGGTGCGTGAGAGTAATGCTCAGTACTTCTTCTGCTATTTCGAATGGGGGACGGGCCCCATCCACCAGTACAATGCGTTCGGACTCTTCCTCAGCCAGCTGCAGGAAACCGGCCCGCACGCGTTGGAGAAAGGCCAGGCCCTCTCCCTCCAACCGATCGGGAGTGCGCTCGGCGTCCCGGATCCTCGCCAATCCCTCTGTCGGATCAAGGTCGAGCAGGAATGTCAATTCCGGCCCGATTCCCCCCGTGCTCAGTTCGTTGGCCCTGCGAATGGCCTGAAGCGCGGAGACCAGGTCGCCATCGCCCCCATCGCGCCCGAACACCTGGTAGGCCAGGGTGGAATCGAGGAAGCGATCACAGATAACGATCTCTCCTTGTTCCAGAGCAGACCTCAGTACGGAGGCCACATGTTCCGCCCGGCTGGCCAGGTAGAGCAATACCTCGGTCGACCACGCCATGCTCCCCATCTGGGGGTCGAGCAGGATCCTCCTGATCTGCTCTGCCACCGGAGTACCACCTGGTTCGCGGCTGGTCAGGACGCTGTATCCCTGGTTGCGCAGCGATTCGGCCAGGGCTTCCGTCTGGACGCTTTTCCCCGACCCGTCAACCCCCTCAAAGGTGACAAACGTGCCGGGCAGCTGGTTCGTTGACTGAGTCACAGCTATGTATAATACAGACCGAACGGCAATTATTGAAGCGTTCCGTCGAACGCAGCTCCCGCCACTACCACAGTAAACTCCCCCCTGGCTCTGGAAGTTTCATAGAACTCGGCCAGCGCACTCAGCCTGTCGCGACGGATTTCTTCATACTTCTTGGTCAACTCCCGGCATACCGCCGCCCAACGATCGCCGTATGCTTCCGCCATATCGGCCAGCGTGGCAGCAATCCGGTGCGGGCTTTCGTAGAAGACAAGGGTGTGAGGAAGCTCGGCCAGGGCGGCCAGCGTCTGGCGGCGGCGCCCCCTCCTACTCGGCAGGAAACCGACGAAGGTAAAGGCATCGGTCGGCAGTCCCGATACCACCAGGGCCACCAGCAGAGCCGAGGGACCCGGTATGGCTACTACCGGGTGGCCGGCACCCACGGCCGCCCGCACCAGCACGTACCCCGGGTCGGAGAGGCCGGGTGTTCCGGCATCCGAGACGAGCGCCACAGACCGGCCTTCCTCTAAATTCTTCAGAAGACGTGCGGTGGCGGCTTCTTTGTTATGCTCGTGGTAGCTGACCAGAGATCGCGATGCTCCGAGTGTAGCCAGAAGCGTTCCGGTGTGGCGGGTGTCTTCGGCGGCAACCACATCGGCCGCCTGGAGCACGGCGAGGGAGCGCGGACTCAGATCAGCCCGGTGCCCGATTGGCGTGCTGACCAGATAGAGGGTGCCTCCCTCAACCTGTTCGGCCAGTTCCTGGAGAAAGCCAGTGGGATAGCGGCCGGTCCCGTTCTCAGCCGATGGGACCATCAGGTGCCCCAGTCGCATGGACGCAGTCGGTCGCTACCCATCGCGCGCTAGGAGAGCTTGCAGATGATCGGCATACGCCGTTTGAATTCGTTGCCCCGGACGCGCTCCAACAGATCTTCCACCATCACCCTGTCGAATCCCGCTTCGACCACTTCCTCCATCGGAAGCTTCTCATCAATCAGATGGTAGAGGATCGCGTCGGCGGTCTCGTACTCCACCCCGAGTTCCCCTTCATCGGTCTGGCCTTCCCACAGTTCGGCTGAGGGCACTTTGTCCTGTATCGACTCCGGTACAGCGAGGGCCGGGGCCAGCTGTTGGAGCTGGGTTTTGTACAGGTCTCCCAGCGGGTTCAATGCACAGGCGGTGTCGCCGAACAGCGTTCCATACCCGAGCAGCAGTTCGGTTTTATTGCTGGTGCCGATCACCAGTGCTTCGTGCTCAACCGAAAGATCGTAGAGGACCGCCATCCGCATGCGGGCCATCAGATTGCCCGCCCGTACCCTGTCCAGCCCGCTGTAATGGGGGTACCCCCGCGTCATAGCGGTGATAGGTACTACCACGGGCTCCACCCCGAGCAGTCCGGCCACTTCATGGGCATCCTCGATACTGGTTTCACTGGAGACTTCGTGGGGCATGACAACCAGCCGGGTGCAATCCGGCCCCAGCGCACGTACCATTATGGTGGCGGCAATGACGGAATCGAGTCCTCCGGAAAGCCCCACGATACCATTGCTCATACCTGTTTTCTGCACCTCCTCCCTGACAAATACCTCGAGGATAGGCAGCACGAAATCAGGATCAATACGCAATGCTTCGGATGCGTGCATACTCATGACGGGCGATTCTAAGAGATCCGGGCGGCGGCGGGTTTGGTTTCATAGGCGCGTACCAGATCGATGACCTCGGCCGGAGTTTTCGCCCCTCGCAGGCCCTGGCGTACCTCCTCGTCGTCGCACAGCCGGGCGAGACGTCCGAGGATGCGAACGATGCTGGAGGGGTCGTGTCGATCGGCAATAAGGAGAAAGAACAGATCCGCCGGCCGGCCATCAACTGCTCCCATATCAACCGGTTTGACCGGCCGCCCGAAGGCAAGGGCGAACCCTTTGTAGTTGTCGAGACGGGCGTGGGGAAGCGCCACTCCATTGCCCACCGCGGTAGAGAGGACTTCCTCCCGGCGGATTACTTCCTCAAGAGCCGGCAGCTCAGGGTCCACCTGGCCCGAGTCAATGAGAGCGTCAACCAGGACGCTGAATATCTTCGCTTTGTTACGGGCGTTGATATCCAACCGGATAGAGTGTTCGTCGAGCTGCTTCCAGGTCTCCATTTTTCTCAGCTGGGGTCTTATCCTGCCGGCTCTGCAGAACCCCTAGAAGGGGAGGTCCTCCTCCTCTTCTTCAACGGTGCCGGTCCCGCCACCCGGCGGGCCGGTATATTCCTCCTCGCCAGCAGCCGACTCGTCGCGTTCGATGTCGCCACGGACTCCGGCGGCGGAGCCCAGCATCGTCATCTGCTGGGCCACGATCTCAGTTGTCCAGCGCTTCTGTCCCGACTGGTCTTCCCACGAGCGGGTTTGAATACGACCCTCGATATAGACCGAACTGCCCTTCTTCAGGTACCGCTCACAGATCTCGGCCAGCTTCGCCCAGGCAACGATGTTATGCCATTCGGTTTGTTCCTGGCGCTGGCCGTTACGGTCGGTGTACACGCGGTTCGTTGCAATCCGGAAATTGGCTACACCCTGACCGCTGCTGGTGTACCTAATTTCAGGGTCCGCGCCCAGATTGCCTACCAGAATGGCCTTATTGACTGAGCCGCGATCCATCTGCTCCCTCACTCACTCCCGGCCAGCCGGGGATGTATTGTGCTAAACCGTCACAACCTGTTCCTGTTCAACCAGTTACACAGGTCTGCCAAATATTCGATCAACCCTCTCGCCTTAGTATGTCCGGCGCCCCTCAGGGTGTCAACACAACAGCCGGCATCTCCCGCTATCTTCACCCGGAAAGGGCCCTTTACATTCATAACAACCTGCCGGCACCCGAGGTGTTGTTGCCGCAGGAGCACTCGTTACCGAGATCCTGCAAGCTGACTGCAGAGCCGCTCCACTGCCTCAGGGTCGAGTGTCAATCCCGCAGCGGCGTATGCGAGAAAAGCAGCGCCTCCCTCGGCCGGCATCAGTGGTGGCACGATGCGCAGATCTGGGGCGAATACCCCAGCGCCTGCCCGGACCGGCTCTTCGAGCTCCGTTTCCCATGCCTTCGCCAGGCTTCCCATGAAGGCGAGCGGCAATGGCACACCCGGTTGCCGACCCAGCCGCCCGCAGGCGCCGACAACCATTTCACCGAGAGCCCTTCCCGTCTCCACCACGAGAGCCTTTGCGTCGGGATTCCCCCCCATGGCAAGATCGAACACTGCCGGAGCCAGAGCGGCGTACCGCGCCGGCTCCAAGCCGGCTTCGGCCGCCAGCCGCATCAGCTCGTGGGAATCGGCGACATCGGCCGACCCCAATCCCCACGCATCCAGCACCAGCTCCGTCAGCTCGGTCGGGCTGCCTTCTTCCCAAGCTGCTAGTGCCCCTTGAACGGCTTTCCACCCCACCCAGGTGGCACTTCCCTCATCACCTAACGGCCACCCCCAACCACCGCTCAATACAGTTGATCCCTCCTCATCGCGTACTATGCAGATCGAACCGGTCCCACTTATCAATACGCAGCCGGGGCCCTTCTCACCTACCGCTCCAACCAGCGCGATGTGGGCGTCGTGAGTAATACTGATAGGCAGAGACTCATCTGCACCAGCAGGCTGAAACACTATGCGTAGCGCCCGAGTCATCTCATCCTGGATCACAGTAGACCGCGCACCGGCGAAACCCCCGGCAATTGCTATCGGAAGGTTCCCCAGCTCCTCCACTCCCACAACCCCACCCGCCTTCTGCCAGAGGTCGGCCACCATCTGGGCCGCACCCCGAATCCCGAGCCGCGTAATGGAGGCACCTCCGGCCGTTGTCCGCCAGAGGATCGTGCCGGCCCCGTCGACCACAAGCACACGGGTA
>JAUVWC010000110.1 GCA_030604325.1 Candidatus Zixiibacteriota bacterium
ACCAATCCATGGCGGGAATTGGGGTTCCCGAGGCGAGGAAGAACTCGTCGGCCGGGTAGACGAAGCCGCAGCCAAACCTTGCTGAGAATGCAGCCCGCCACTGCTCACAGTCGGCGATGACCGACCGCATCTCTTCGGGGCGAGGCCGGCGCAGCTTCACAAGGCCCTGCCGGTGGTCGGTCAGACCTACCGGCACAACGGCCACCGACTGAACGCCGGGGTAGTACCGGGCAAGGTCGAAGACACTCCTCTTTAGATGCTCCCCATCATTCCACCCGGGAACGAGCACGATCTGGGCATACAGCTGGATGCCGCCGGCCAGCAGGCGCTCCATCCGCACGGTCAGTTCCCCCGCGTGCCTGCCGCGCAGCATCCGCCGGCGCAGATCGGGATCGGTCGTATGGACGGACACGTACAGCGGGCTGAGCCTCATGTGGATAATCCGCTGGAAATCCGCCTCCGTCAGATTGTCGAGCGTCACGTAGTTGCCGTGCAGGAATGAGTGACGGTAGTCCTCGTCGCGGACCATCAGGGATGGACGAACCCCCTCGGGATTCTGGTGCACGAAACAGAATATACAGTCATCCCCGCAACAGCGGGTTTCCATCGGCTCGAACTCCAGCCCCAGATCATCCGCGTATTGTCTACTGACTCGGCGGTTGAAGGTAGTGTCCCCCCGGGCCACCTCCAGCACCAGCTCCTCATCGGCGCCGTAATAGAGATAGTCCAGCTGGTCATGGATGCGGTGCCCGTTGATGGCGAGCAGATCATCCCCCGGGGAAAGTTGCAGGCGGGATGCCGCGCTTCCCGGTTGGATAGCGGCGATTTGCATTTTATCCCTGCGTATTTATCTCTGGGTATCTGTCTCTTCGGCAGCGTCTGCGGCGGCCTCTGCGGCTTCTCCCCCAACCTCTATGGCAGCTGCCTCGGCAGCCTCCCCAGCGAACAGACTGCTGCTCCGGTAGCGTACTAATAAATGGTCCACTACCACCTTGAGAACGGCGGTCAGCGGGACGGCAATCAGAAGCCCTACGAAACCAAACAGGACGGCGAACACCAGCACGGAGAACATGATGACGACCGGGTGGAGGCCAAACCGCTCCCCCATGATCTTCGGCGTGATCAGATTGCCGTCAAGCAGCTGAACCACCGCGAAGACAATGAGCACCTTTATCAGTCCGCTAACGGGCTCCGGGCTGAGCAGGGCGACGATACCGGCGATCACCATGGTCAGGATACTACCTACATAGGGGATCAGAGAGAGTATAGCCGCCACCAGGCCCAGCAGAGCCGCATACTGAATGCCGGCTATCCCAAACCCTATTCCGTACAGCAGGCCGATGGAGACGCTCACGGCAAGCTGGCCGCGCAGGTAGTTGCTCAGCGCCGCGCCGAGCTTGCTGCCGAACTCCCGCAGTGCCGGACGGCGTCGGGGAGGGATCAGCTGCCCCGCCCAGGCGACAATGGAATCGTAATCCTTCAACAGGTAGAACGCGACCACCGGCGTCAGGAGCAGGTTCAACAACTGAGCCAGGAAGATATAAAGACCGCTGGTAACTTCCAGTGCCCCACCCAGCAGGCGCTGCAGTGTCTGGCCCGCCTGCATGCTCTCGCCGAACAGGGCTTCCGGCAGAGTTTCGGGGCTGACCTGGAAACCCATTCCGGCCAGCCAGGGCAGTACCCCCTCCTCGAGCCAACCCCGCACCTGGCCTACATATGTGGGCAGGTTGTTGATCAGAGCTCCGATCTGATCAACCAGGACCGGTACGATGGCCAGCATGACGATCCCCATCACCAGCAGTGCACCCAGTACCAATCCCGCGATGGCCACGGTTCGTGGCACCTTCCATGTCTCGATATAGTCGATCAGGGGATCGAGCAGATAGGCCAGCAGCAGGCCGAGGGCGAAGGGTGTCAGCACTACCTGGATCTTCACCACCAACCAGATGATAAAGAACAGGGTGCCGACGATTATCAATGCATGGGTCCATTTTTCCCCCCACCACGGATGCAGCATCAGCAGGAGGGCCACGTAGAGCATAAACGGTCCTATCGCCTGCCGGGTGGTCAGATACAGCCCCACCAGGATCAGAATACCGGCAAGCAGTGGGCCGGCCGCGGCCCGTCTGGCGACTGTTTCGGTTTCCTGGTTCAAGGCAACATCTCCGATTTATATCCGGTTTCCATGCGGCGACAGCCCTTTCCCGCCCTGGAAAAGGTGCTGGTTACCATGCGGGGTTTCCGGATGCTCCCCGGCGAAAAAAGCGAAAATTGGAGCGGGCGATGGGACTCGAACCCACGGCTTGCAGCTTGGGAAGCTGCCACTCTACCATCTGAGTTACGCCCGCTTTTCAGGCTCAAGAATATGCCCCAGCACGTATGAAGTGTCAACCCCACCACCCCTGCTCCAGGCCCTCCTGCTTCATCGGGGAACGGATGATCCTCCCCCGCTTGACAGCATCGTCGGGTGGTCAGATACTTTATATTAATAAACCCCGTTGACTGTTTGAGGCATACCATGCGCTCTGTCTTCCGTAAGCTTCTCTTCTTCACTGCAGCCGTCTCTGTTGTCGGCCTGCCGGTGAGCGCTTCGGCCCAGAGAGACGCGCGCGAGATCCTGAGAGACCACTCCTCCATCATGCAGGCGGGCGATCTAACCATCTCATTCATCTACCTGCACCGCGATTCGCTCGGCCAGGAGGTAGCCAAGACCGTGCTCACCGCCAACGAGTATGCCCGCTACGAACAGGAGAAAGACCTTCTTCCCAAGAACTGGAGTCTGCTGGCCATCCGGGTAGTTCCCTACCGGGATGCGCGGTTTGATCCCACACAGATCACCCTCACCCAACGGGAAATCACCCACACGATAGGTTTCATGAACGTGGTGGACGTCGAGGGCCTGTTCAACAGCACGCTGAAGCGCGGTGACTACTCATTCGGGTTTCTGAAGGTACCCGACCGCATCGAATTCAAACGAACCGTTACGATCCGCTACGAGCGCTATCAGTCCAATTTCCTGCTCCCCCTGAAGTGGAGGCGGAAGTACTTCCAGTTCCTCGACTCCCCCGGCATGTAGTGCGGGGACTCGGGACATTAGCTGCCAAAATCCACACAGTTTCCCCACGGAAACCAGCTCAAGGATCAATTCCATGCGTCTACGACTCTATCTCACTGCCCTGCTGATGTTACTGGTGTTGAGCGGATGTGCCGCCTTCACTGCAGGTGGCCGAGCCAGAAAACAGCCCCCTGTGACACAGGAAAAGCCCCAAGAGCGCGCCGAAAAACCGAAGCCGTACAGTGCGGTCATAACGGAGGAGGCCGAGAGCGACGAGGGCATCTTCACCGTGCACCGCATCAAGGAGAAGGTGTACTACGAGATCCCCGAGACTCAATTGGGCAAAGACTTCCTGTGGGTGAGCCGCATCGCCGGTGTCCCCACCAACATGGGCTATGGCGGGCAGAAAGTGGCGACCCACGTCGTCCGCTGGGAGCGCCGCGACGATAAGGTCTATCTTCGGGATTACCTCTTCGAGGTAGTGGCCGATTCCACCCGGCCGATCTTCGAAGCGGTCGAGGCGGCCACTTTCGCTCCGATCATCTGGGCGTTCGACGTGGAGGCGATCCGCAAAGACACAACCGCCAGCGGAATCACCGAGCACGTCGTCATCGAGACGACCGACCTCGTAACGGGCGATGTGACCGAATTCAGCCCGCGCCGGCGCCTGAACGCGGGCGGATTCGACGCAAAGCGTTCATTCCTCGACTACATCAAGAGCTTCCCGCAGAACATCGAATACGAGCAGGTCATGACCTTTCAGCCCCGCGAGGAGGGCGGGACGATCTCGTGCATGATGCACCACAGCATGGTGCTCCTGCCCGAAGACCCGATGATGGCCCGCCTCCACGATGACCGGCTCGGCTTCTTCAGCGTGAGCAAGGTGGACTACGGCACCAGGGAGCAGCGCGCCGCCCGCAGGGCGTATATCACCCGCTGGAGGTTGGAGAAGAAGAACCCGAATGCCGCCGTCTCCGATCCGGTCAAGCCGATCATCTTCTATGTCGATCCGGCCACTCCCGAGGTGTGGCGCCCCTACATCAAACAGGGCATCGAGGACTGGCAGCCGGCATTCGAGCAGGCCGGATTCAGCAACGCTATTCTGGCCCTGGACCCGCCGGATGATCCCGACTGGGACCCGGAGGATGCCCGCTACTCGGTGATCCGCTACCTCCCCTCGACGATCGAGAACGCCATGGGACCGCATGTGCACGACCCGCGCACCGGCGAGATCCTGGAGGCGGATGTCCAGTGGTACCACAACGTCATGAACCTGCTGCGCGATTGGTACTTCGTGCAGGTGGGCAATCTAGATCCGCGGGCGCACAAACTGCCGCTGCCCGATGAGGTGATGGGCCGGCTCGTCCGCTTCGTTGCCTGCCATGAGGTGGGGCACAGCCTCGGACTGCAGCATAACATGCGCGCCTCCGGCTCCTACACGGTGGAACAGATCCGCGATCCCGACTTCGTGCGCCGGTACGGCCACTCCCCCTCCATTATGGACTACGCCCGCTTCAACTACGTGGCCCAGCCGGTGGATGATGTGCCGCTCGTGCCGATCGTCGGTCCCTACGACAAGTACGTGATCGAATGGGGGTATGTGCCCATCCCCGGCGCCCGCACCCCCGAGGAGGAGAAGGAGGCGCTCAACCTGATCGCCACCCGCCAGGAGGAGAACGAGTTCCTCCGCTTCGGCCACGCCGACGGTGTCGATCCCAACGCACAGACTGAAGACCTGACCAGCGATCCCATTGAAGCCACTACCCTGGGGCTGCGCAACATCGAGGCTATAGCCGGCATGCTGTTCGAAGCGACCACGCACGAAGGTGAGGACTACAGCGACCTCTCCGAACTGTACGGACTGCTCGTCGGCCAGTACAACCAGGAGCTGAGGCACGTGATCACCCTGGTCGGCGGGGTGCGCCGCTACGCCCGCCACGCCGGCACCGACGGCCGGCTCTACTACCCGGTGGAGAAGAGCGAGCAGCGGGAGGCGGTGGAGTTCCTCAACCGGCATGCCTTCCACCTGCCCGATTACCTGGTCGACCTCGAGATACTGCGCCGGATCGAGTCCGCCGGCATGGTGCAGCGGGTACTCAGCGGTCAGAGGCGCATACTGACATCGCTTTTCAGCACCACCCGTATCGATCGCCTCATTGAGCAGGAGGCCATGCTCGGTGCCGATGCCTACAGGCTCGAAGAGATGATGGCGGACGTGCGCAGCGGGATCTGGAGCGAGCTGTCCGCCCGCAGTGTGAGGATCGATTCGTACAGGCGTAACCTGCAGCGGGCCTACCTCGACCTGTATAATGAGAGGCTCAACGGAGAGGATGCCCCCGACAATGA
>JAUVWC010000112.1 GCA_030604325.1 Candidatus Zixiibacteriota bacterium
AAAACCGCTCCTCAAGGGGCTTGCCTGTTCTTCGGGGGGTTAGGAAAGGGGGCAATTAAGGGGGGTAGCGGGAGGTCGGGATCGCGGGAGGCGGTCGGTTCTCTAGTCTACACTTGGACGACTTAAGATTCCAGCACGCGCCGCAGATCGAAAAAGCGCACCCCCAGCTTACAGGCGATGAACACCAGTGCGAAGACGAGGGTAAAAATGGCATGTATCTGAAGGTTGTGGTGAGCGGTCAACCAGAGAACCCTCACCGCCAACACCATGGTGACGGCGATGAGCCCGTTGCGGAGCGGATTAGATCCCAGCCCCAGCACCAGGGCCTTCAAATCCCTCACTAGCAGCAGGAGCGGAACCCGCATGCGCGGCAGATACAGCAGGACGATCAGCGCCAGAGCCGCGGTGTAGAGGGCATATCCGAGCGGCGGGGTCAGTTCCAGCAGCGCATAGCCCGTAAATCCCAGGGCGAAGGCGAGACCGTGAAAGAGCAGCGGCCCGAAGAGGCTCCCGCGGTGGTTGAACAGCAACGCTGAACCGAGACCGAGAGGAACCAGGAGGGTAAGCACATGTATCCACCCGATCCAGACGAAGCTAACCCAGAAGAAGAGCAGTGCCAGCAACGTTCCCCACGAAGTCCCGTACTCACCGGTCAGGAGCCTCTGCACGTATCCCCTGAAGAAGAACTCGTTTCTCAGCGCCGAGGCGATCAGGGCGACGTAGCCCACATAGAAGAGAGCATCCCACCACGTGCGTATGGCCAGCATCGAACGCGCGTCGACGACGGCGGCCGACCTGAGCCAGAAGCCGAGGGCGAACCAGAGACCCATAACCATGCCCAGATAGGCCGCCAGGGCGAGATCGCGCCGTCCCGCCTTGCGGGAGAAGCCGAAATCGGTGAGCTTCCAGCCGTCAGAGATCCACCGGATGAAGAGCGGAAGCGCGAAGAGACCGACCAGCGCAGCCACGATCCACCCCAGGTGTGTCGTAATGGTGCCCAGCGTGCCCGGCAGTGCCAGGGCCCGCTCGAACCATCCACGGGCTGCCAGCCACTGCTGGATCAGGTAGAAAACCGCGAAGAGAAGAATCGTCTCCAGCATGGCGGTGAAGTGCTCCAGCCGCAGAGCCGTCAGGTCGGCATCCAAAGGTAATGTTCTGAAGCGTTCCCTCATTTAACCTCGCAAACCAACTGGCAGGTTACCGGTATTCTAGGAGCCGATCAGTCGCCCTTCAGGATCTTCACCACCGTTTCTATCCCCCGATCGACATGATCTCTGGTCGTCTGCAGGGGAGGCCGGAAACGGACCGATTCGGTCCCACATCCTAGAATGAGCATACCGCCGTCATAAGCGGCCTTCAAGAAAGCGTCGCGCGTTTCGCTATCGGGAAGGTCGAAGGCACACATCAGCCCGCGGCCGCGCACGTTGCTCACCGAGGGGAATTCGGCGGTCGCCTCGTGCAGCCGCTCGAGAAGGTACGCTCCGACCGCCCGGGCGTTCTCCACCAGGTTGTCCTCCTCGATGATCTCCAGGATTCGGGTGAGCCGGACCATATCCACCAAGTTTCCACCAAAGGTCGAGTTTATTCGGCTCGACTCGACGAAGCAGTTACGCTCGACACCGTCCACTTTTGGTCCCGCCAGGATGCCGCATACATGGGTCTTCTTGCCGAAGGCTATTATATCAGGGATGACTCCCAGTCCCTGGTGGCACCACATCTGGCCGGTCAGCCCCAATCCGGTCTGGATTTCGTCGAGGATGAACATCGCCTCGTGCCTGTCGCACAGCTCCTTCAGCCCCTGCAGGAAGTAGGAGGTCAGGTGCTTGTCGCCGCCTTCGGCCAGGATCGGCTCGATGATTACGGCCGCCACGTCATCGGGATTGTCGAGGAAGGCCTTCTCTACCGCGGCCAGGGCCGTATCGTCGGCCTTACGGGCCCTTTCCTCATCAACGGGGAATGTCAGTACCGGCGGCTCAATACGCGGCCAGTCGAATTTGGGGAAGTACTGGTATTTGCGCGGGTCGGCCGTGTTGGTCATGCTCAGTGTATAGCCGGAGCGGCCATGGAAAGCGTGCCGGAAGTGAATGACCTGACTGCCCTTCTCCCCCTTTCCGGCGTCGAGGTTCTTGCGGACTTTCCAGTCGAAGGCCACCTTCAGCGCATTCTCGACGGCCAGCGAGCCGCCCGAGACCAGAAAGAGGTGCGGCAGATAGTCGGGTATGGCCACCCGCGCCATGGTCTCCACCAGTTCGGCCATCTCTATTGTATACACATCGGAGTTGCTCGGCTTGTTCACCGCCACCCGTCCGATCTTCTCTATGAATTCGGGTGTGTTCATCTTGGGGTGGTTCGTCCCGAAGGGTGAAGAGGCGAAATAGGTGAAGAAGTCGAGGTACTCCCTGCCCTCCCGGCCGTCATATATGGTGAAAGGGGTACTGCGTTCCAGATCGAGCACGAGGGGATACCCGTCCACCAGCATGTGCCTGCCCAGGATGTCGTGAACGTCGGATGGGTTCACCGTCGCCATACTTCTGCTCCTTACACTCTCTGGCGCGCCACACGCCGGCCGAAGTATATTTGCCCCCAGTACGCCAGATTAATTGAAGGTACGTACTGAAAGCCGATTCGGCCAGCTAGATGGCGGACATGGCCGTTTAATAGCCTGCAACATGCCATCCGTACTTTGAATCGCGAATCCGTAGTACAGGATCGCGAAACCGTGTCAACGGTTGAGCAATCCGGCAGAAGCTGGCGAGCAACCTCCTGCAGGGTCAAGGACATTGTCAACTATTCGGCAGCAACTTCGTTGAAGGTGTATAGATGGTGACGTTTAGAGTGATCACTCAAGTACAGAGCACCGTATGCGTGTCGACGTAAACGCAACGCAGGAAGTAGAGATCCCGGAGGGAGGAACTCCCGAAGAAACCCGCCTGGTGAAGGCGTGCCAGCAGGGGGATTCCTCTGCCTTCAACCTGCTGGTGTGGAGGTGGGAAAAGCCGCTCTACAACTTCATCTACAAGTATGTAGGGGACGCAACCCTGGCCGAGGACCTGGTCCAGGACACCTTCATCCGGGTGTTGAAGTCGATCGGGCGATACACGCACCAGGGCTCGTTCTGCACGTGGCTGTACCGGATAGCCATCAACCTGTGCAAAGACCATCTGAAGCGGAAGCGCCTGCCGCTGGTCTCCCTGCACGACTACTACACGACCGATTCGGGCGAGCGCGTCTACGTCCAGGACAGAATATCGGATGAAGAGGCCCGAACAGACGAGAGCTTGAAGGTCGAGGAGCGGGAGGAGCTGGTACGCAGACTTCTGGCCAGCCTCCCGGAGGAGCAGCGGATAGTGATTCTACTCAAGGAATACCAGGAGCTGACCTTCCGGGAGATCGCCGAAGTGCTGAATGTCCCGGAAGGAACGGTTAAATCCCGCCTCTACCACGGGCTTCGTGCCATGCGGGAGAGCCTGGAACGTACCGGCTTTGCCGGCCGATCCAGCTATGGAGGTACACGATGAGTTCCGTATGTGAACGCCGCGAGGAACTGCTGATCAGCCTTCTCTACGACGAAGGGGATCCGCAGGAACTGGCTGAAGTCAGGGCCCACCTCGCCACCTGTGGCCAGTGCCGACAGGAATACGAGGCCCTGACCGAAAGCCGGCAACTGCTGGGCGCATGGCCCAATGTGGCCAACGTCCCGCGCCTGGTCTACGTCACGGAGCCGACCACTTTCCTGACCAGAGTGCGGCGCTGGGTGGACGAGATCGGATCCTTCGGGCTGCGATCCCTGCTCCGGCCAGCCGCTGTCACCGCCTCGATAATTGCGGTCACCGTGATCGCCATCTCGGTCCTCCGTTTCCAGGTCGGCCCCGACGGGGTCCTGCACGTGGGATTCGGCAGGGCCGCTATGGAGAAGAGTCCCGCCCTCATGGCGGAAGATACCGCCGCCGCTCCATCCGGCGCAGAAGCGGTTCAGCCGATCACCCGGGAGGAATTCGCCCGCGGCATCGAGGAGATGGCCGCCTACGTCGACGAACTGATTCAGAACACCCGCCTGCAGGACCGCCAGCTGTTGCTGGCCATGCTGGAACAGCAACTGAATGAGCGCGACGCCGCCATAACCGGCACCGTGCTGACCGCCGTGAACAACGCGTTCGGCGAGATGGACACCTACGGCCAGCGCCTCAACCTGCTGACGGCAGCCTTTCAGGATCTGTACGACATTACGGGTACCGAGCTGCAGAAGACCAACATGATCCTGGCCGCCCTTCTCCCGCAGGGCGAAGTACGGGAAAGGAAGTGATTCCCATGCAAGTACGATCCAGTCTGACGAACTGTATGATCTCTGTTTCCGCGGTCCTGATCCTGGCGGCCACCGCCGCCCGGCCGGCCGGGGCCCAGCAGGTGGAGAGACTCACCCTCCCCGTTGCGCCGCAGACGGTGGTGGGGACAACACTCGAAATCACTGTTCCCACGCTGCCAGATATGACCCGCGCAATACAGCTGCCGACACTGGTGCAGATTGCCGCACCGATCCTGGACAATTTCGCATGTACTATCAAACTGGATGACTTCGTTTGGGCGAGGGACGAAAACCCGCAGGAACCGCCCGAGATCCGTATCATGTCGCGTATTATCCGCACCGCCCTCTCCGACGTGGAGGCACCGGAACTGCCCGAGGAAGTCGTCGAGAAGGGCAAGGAAGCTGGACTGGCATATGCCGATATCGGCAGATTGGGGGATTACACAAGACAACTGGTCAGCGTTATTCCCAAGGCGTTCGAGTATTCGTTTGGCATCTATTCCGGTTCCCGTAAAGTCTCCGGCTTCTACATGAACGGCTACGGCTACCTGTTCACCATCCGCTGGCCGATCAGGAGCTCCCGCCTCATTTCCAGTTTCTACACCGGTGGGCGGGACTTAGTACTGCAGCTGCGGGCTCAGAACGAGGTGCTGGAGCAACTGCTCATCGAGCGTAGTGACAGGTTGCGTAGGAGCAGTGAGGCCGCCGGCGCCGGCAGGGAAGAAGAGGAGCAGCCCGAGGAAGAAGAGGGGCAGGAAGAGCTCAAACGGCAGCGTGAAGAGCTGGCCCGGCAGATCGAAGCGTGGAAAACCGAATACGAGAACAGGCTCATCGAGGCCACGAAAGAGGTGATGGCCACCTACGGACACACGCTCCACCGGGCGGCCCCCGAGGAGTCGATTACCTTCATCTTCGAACAGAGTGACGAGGATGAAGACAACATCACCCTCACTGTGAAGAGAGGAGAGCTGGGCGGCCCGGCGGAAAAGGAACGGGCCCTGGGCGCCATCAGGGTCTCGCGCGGCAGTGCCGAGACCAACCCGGCGCTTAAGAGCCAGATCAGGATCATGGCCG
>JAUVWC010000093.1 GCA_030604325.1 Candidatus Zixiibacteriota bacterium
CGATTTGACCCACTTCACCACCCGCCAGCCAAACTCGAGCCCGCCCATCTCCTCCTTGGTCGGCTTCCGCTTGGTGACGACCTTCGCCTCCTTCATCGGCACCCAGCCACTGTCGACCTCCTGCACGAGCAGTCCACCATACACCCGCTTGTAGTCTAATGCACTCGTCAGATCACGCTTGCCGTCGCCGTCGTAGCGTACGATCCGCAGGTTCTTCTTTGTTCTCAGCGTCTCCAGGGACTCTTCACTGAAGCCGGGGGCAATAATTACTTCCCAGAACCGCTCCACCAGCTTCTCCGCCAACGTTGCTTCGACGGGGCGGTTGAATCCGGCCAGACCCCCGAACGCCGAGATCGGATCCGTGGCCAGCGCATACTCATACGCCTCCATCAGATCCCCTCCCGTGCCCACCCCACACGGATTGGTATGCTTGATCAGTGCGCAGGCCGGGGCTTCGAACTCTAGCGGAATGCTCAGGGCTGATTCCAGGTCGATGATATTGTTGAACGACAGCTGTTTGCCTCCGAGCTGTTCCGCGTCGACCAGGTTCGGCCCCGGCCGCACCGGATCGCGATAGAAGGCTGCCCGCTGGTGCGGATTCTCACCGTAGCGCAGCACTTCTACCCTTTCCAGTCGCGGCAGAAACACCGTGCCGAAAGGAGTCCCTTCGACAACGGCTTCCTCTTCTTCCACTTCTTCCTTTCCAATCAGTTCCTGAAAGTAGGAGGAGATAGCGCAGTCGTAGAGAGCTGTTCTCCGGAAGACCTCTGCCGCCAGCCGCCGGCTGAACTCCAGCGGCACTGCCACTTTCTCCCCTTCCCGCAGCGTCTCCAGTACTTCCTCGTAGAAAGAGGGATCGGGCACCACCACCACTCCCCTGTGATTCTTGGCCGCGGCCCGCAGCATAGTCGGTCCGCCGATGTCAATGTAGTCGGTGGCATCATCAATGCTGAGCCCGCCGCTTACCGCTTTTCCCCCGAAGGGATAGAGGTTAACCGCCACCAGGTCGACCGTGTCCCACCCCTGCTTTTCGAGTTCGGCCATGTCCCCTTTGTTGTCCCGCCGGGCCAGCAGTCCGGCGTGAAGCTTCGGGTGCAGGGTTTTGACCCGCCCCTCCATCATCGCTCCCACACCTGTGTAGTCGGCCACATCGATCACCGACAGGCCGGCCTCCTCCAGCACACGTCGCGTTCCCCCGGTGGACATCAGCTCGATGCCCAGCCCGTCCAGTCCTTTGGCGAACTCGACCAGGCCTGTCTTGTCTGAAACACTGAGCAGTGCACGACGTACGGGAATTGTTTCAGAGGAAGCGGTCATTAATGTTTAACTCCAATCATGGCATAAAGATGGGATCGACTTCTGCACCATACACCCGGTTGTCCTCGATGCGTATTCTGCCCTCGGCAAACCACTGCAACACCTCTGGGTAGAGCTCGTGCTCCCGCTTCAGCACACGCTTCTGAAGCACTTCCGGCGTATCATCATCCAGCACAGGCACGACGCGCTGGGCTACGATCGGTCCGCGGTCGTACTCCTCATCCACAACGTGTACCGTTACGCCCGTCACCTTCACCCCCCGCTGCAGTATCGCCTCGTGCACGTGGATGCCGTACATCCCCTTCCCCCCGAAGGTAGGCAGCAGAGCCGGATGGATGTTCACCATCCTCCCCTTCCACTGTTTGACCGTCTTGGTAGCGATCAGTTTCAGGTAACCGGCCAGCACAATGAGGTCGGGGCTGACTTCCTCCAGGAGGCTGTGCAGCCGGTCGTTGTAGTCGTCGCCGGGCGGGACCCACTCTGCCCGCACGCCGGCGGCGCGCCCCCGGTCCAGCGCGCCGGCTTCCTCCTTGTTGCTGGCCACGAGAACGACTTCCGATTTGAGGCAGCCCTCGGCGATCGCGTCCAGGATCGCCTGGAAATTGGTGCCACCTCCCGATGCGAGAACAGCCAGAGTCTGAGCCATATAAACCTGTTCCAATTCGTCTACGTTAGGTGCAAACGTAGAATGGGCAGGGATTTGTCAACCGATGCCTACCACACCCACCAGCGTCATCCTGTGCGAAATTAACATATAACAAGTAGCATCGAAACTAGATAGCGGCGTCGCCCCGTTCGCTGGTCCGGATACGAATAACATCCTCCACGGGAAGGACGAAGATCTTTCCGTCACCAATTTCACCGGTGTAGGCAGCTTCGATGATGGCTTCGATGGCCTCCTCCACTACATTATCAGGCACTACTATCTCGATCTTTACCTTAGGGAGCATATCGATCTGGTATTCGCTGCCGCGGTAGAGCTCTGTATGTCCCAGCTGACGACCGAAACCGCGCACCTCGTTAACCGTCATGCCCCATAGTCCAGTTTTCGTCAGTGCCTCCCGCACCTCGTCCAGCTTGAAGGGCTTTATGACCGCTTCGATTCGTTTCATGCAGTTACGGCTCCGGTACTCGATCCGGGTGAATATGTCCGCAGGGGAGTCTACTTTGAGGCGGAAAGGACGGCAAGCCTTTCCCTGCAAGTTGGTGCCGAAGAGAAAAAGCCACTCTATACTGTAGTCATATGGGACCTCGTGAAACGCAGCCGCCTCTGCCCTCGCTCCTGACCTGGCTTGATGCCGGAGACGGCCCGGCAGCCGATCCTGCTCCTCTCGACCGACTGGGCATCGTGGATCCGGCACAGGGCGGACTGAACCTGCAGCGGCTGGGATCGGGCCCTCACGGCGCGTACTGGGTAGATAATGAGCAGAATCTTGCCGGGGCAGTAGCTCAGTCGTCCGACCCCGATCTCGCCCTGGCCATGCTGCAGCGCCTGGATGAGGTGGCTGATGTACCGGCCGCGGTCATTGGCACAAACGATCTTGTCAAGTTGCTGACCGTTCTCTGTGCAAGCCCCTTCCTGGGTGATCTGATGGTAAGGAATCCCTCATGGCTCGAATGGTTGTTCCGGGGAGGTGAGCTGGAGAAATCGTCCGATGAGGGGATTGGTGCCATCGCTTTCCCTGTTTGGCCCCAAGCGGGAGACAGTCACGCGCTACTGGCAGAGTTGAACGGCATCAAGCGACGGGAGATGCTGAGGATCGGGGCCAGGGCGGCCCTGGGGTACTCGTCGATCGAGGAGGAATTCATCGCCCTCTCCGATCTTGCCGATGCGTTACTCGATCAGATGTTCGCTCTGCTATGGCCGAAGGAGATCCCGCTGCCAACGGTAATTGCTCTCGGCAAACTGGGCGGGCGGGAGCTTAATTTCTCGAGTGATATCGATATAATCTTCGCCCTCCCCATGAGCGAGTCCCCAGATCTGATGTCGGTGCTTCCTGCGGCGACACGCGCAGTGGAAGAGATGGTGGAGGCACTCACCAGGTATACACCCGAGGGGAGTCTCTACCGGGTAGACCTGCGCCTGCGGCCTGGCGGAGACCGGGCACCGCTGATACGCAGCCTGCGGTGGATGGAGTCGTACTACGCCGCCCAGGGCGCCCCCTGGGAGCGGCAGATGATGGTCAAAGCCAGAATCTGTGCCGGCGACCGCCAGGGCGGCGAGATGCTGCTGGGTATCCTCCAGCCCTTCGTTTACCCCACACACGCCGAGAGAGATCCCCGAGAGGAGGCCCACCGCCTGCGCCGCGAGCGGCGTGCGCGCGAGGGGGTCGCTCTCGGCCTCGACCATGTCAAGCTGGCACCGGGAGCTATCAGGGATGTGGAGTTCGTGGTACAGGTCCTTCAGCTTCTCTATGGAGGACGCCGCCCCGAGATACGGCATCCCACAACGCTCGAAGCTATCGACAGGCTCAATCGCGCCGGTCTGCTGCCCGATCCCGAGGCCTCCCACCTGGCGGATGCCTATCGATTCATGCGAAAGCTCGAGCACTTTCTCCAGATGCAGGAGGACCGCCAGACGTTCACTCTGCCGGAGAGCGAGCCCCGCCGCCGCGCCATCGCCCGTCTCATGGGTTTTGACCAAGTAGACAGACTGCTCGACGACTATCACCGTCACCGGGACACGGTGCTGGAGGCCCTCCATACTATCCTGCCCGGCATCGGCGAGGAGGAAACGGGCGAGCCGGTAGAATCCCTACTCAACTTGCCCCCCGGCGGGGAAGAGGCCGCCCTGCGCCTGCGCGAGCGGGGATTCGTGCGGCCGCAGCATAGCCACCGCGTTCTGCTGGCCATGGGCGCCGGTGTGCGCGCCAGCGGCAGCAACGCCTGGGCGGCGTTTGTGGGATTACTACCACTGCTGCTGGGGGATGCGGCGGCCACTGGTGCCCCCGACCGGGCGATAAACAATCTTGAACGTATCATGCGTCGCCTGGGAAGCCCCGGCGCCTACGCACGCCTGCTGGCGCGGGAGGCACCGGTGCGCAGGGCACTGCTGGCATTGTGCGCCTCAGGGGAGCTGTTGAC
Source organism: Candidatus Zixiibacteriota bacterium (assembly GCA_030604325.1). Taxonomy (GTDB): domain Bacteria; phylum Blakebacterota; class Blakebacteria; order Blakebacterales; family Blakebacteraceae; genus JAGLTZ01. The sequence goes on from JAUVWC010000093.1 coordinate 4,402, forward strand.
CGATCTTCTGTTGCGGCATCCCGAACACTTCGAGCGGCTGTTCAGCGTGGGGGCGGCCGGAATAGCAGCGGAGAGGGTCGCCTGGAAGCAGAGGCTACACCAGCTACGCCGCCGGTCCGCGACGAGCCGGGAGATGGTCGGCGAGCTGGAATCTCTCAGAACACGTGAATTACTGGCCGTCGGTCTGACCTATGTTATGGGAGAACGCGATCTGGCAGAAATGATGAGCAACCTGGCGCTCCTTGCCCACGATCTGATCCGGTGCTTCCTGGGGGTACACTTCCAGGAGTATATCAGCCCGCCTCAGGTCGGTATTTTGAGCCTGGGGACCATGTCCGCCCAGGCCATGACTTTCGCCTCCGATGCAGACCTTCTCTTCATCCACTCGGAAGGGGCGGGAGCGACCATCCAGACACTGGCCGCCAACATGGCCGGTCTGCTCTCGCCGCCGGGAGGGCCTTACTCCGTCGACATGCGCCTTCGACCCGAAGGCCGCTCTGCTCCAACAAGTGTGGATACCGACTACCTGCGCTCATAGCTGGCCGAACGGGCATCTCCGTGGGAGACCCTGGCGTTGAGCCGCGTCCGCCCTCTCTACGGGCGGAAGGTCATGCTCGATGAAGCAATCGAGGTAGTCGAGGCCTGGCTCGAGCAATTCCGCCTCGACGACCGCACTCGTGCGAGCCTGCGTGGTGTGCGGCGGCGGCAGGAGGAAGAGACACTCAAAGAGAGAGGGGGGATTCAGGAGAATGGAGGATTCTTCGACGTGAAGCGCTCTGCAGGCAGCATGGCCGACATCGAGTATCTGGTGCTGGGGCTAACCCTCGATAGATGGAGACGTCCCTGGTCACGTTCGGCCCACATACCCGACCTCATCCCCCCCCTGATCAAGGATGGTGTGCTGTCCCCTGAAGAAGGAGAGCTGCTGGCGCAGTCGTATTTGCGCCTGCGAAAGATCCAGGTGGGACTACAGCTGCATTACGGACGGGATGTCATGCGCCTGCCGGTGTCGTGGCCGGACGATATCCCTCCCATTCCGCTCCACCGTGAGACCGCCTCTACTGTAGCCGGCGACGCCGCCCGCATCCGGGACATCTTCGACAGGGAGTTCCCTGAGTAACTCCGCCCGCATCCAGGACATCTTCGACAGGGAGGTCCCTGATTGACGCCGCCCGTATCCGGGTCATCTCCGCCAGGTAACTCCCTGAGTGAGACCGCCCGTATCCGGGACATCTCCACCAGGGAACTCCCGTCATTCAGTCGTAAGGACTTTATCCAACTCCTTCATCAGCAGATCGCACGTCTTCTCGTCCAGGGGCGCTCCGAGCGGATCGGTAACGTAGAAGGCGTCCACCGCCCGTTCGCCTTCGGTACTGATAAAAGCCTGATGGATGGAGACACCGAGCTCGGCCATCGTGTTCGCTATATCGTGCAGCAGGCCGACGTGATCGTGTGCTCTCACCTCGATGACCGTATAGCGTTCGGAGGCTGACGGATCGTGTATCACCTGCACCGGATACTGCATCGACGGTCGGTCGCGTAGGCTCCACCGGGCCCGGTGAGCCTTTAGCAGGGCCTCAACATCGACCGAGCCGTCCAGAGCCCCCGGCAGATCATGCAGAATCACCTCCACCTGCTCCCTCCTCATCCGTCCCC
>JAUVWC010000301.1 GCA_030604325.1 Candidatus Zixiibacteriota bacterium
CGAGAATGGCCTGATGGGCATCCATTTCGAAGAGAACGAAGTAGGCCTGGCGCATGACGGTCGCGTAGACATCATCCAGTGCGTTAACGAGCAGCTCCCGCCGCAGTAACGGATCGCTCTCCTGAGCAAGCAGGCGGTCGGTCAACAGCATCTCCCCGAACACCGAGGAGGTTTCCGCCAGAGGCAGCGAAGGGTGCTGGGTGAGAATGGAGTGGTGTTCGGCCAGTATGCTGTGAATGGCATGACCCAGCTCATGGGCCAGGGTGGCCACGTCGCGGACTTCCCCTGTGTAATTGAGCAGAAGCCACGGGGTCTGCGCGGGCAGCACGGTAGCGCAGAAGGCGCCGCCCTGTTTTCCTTTGCGGATCTCGCTGTCGATATGGTTCTCGCTGAACACCCGTTCGGCCAGCTCTGCCAGGCGGGGATCGAAGTCGTGGAATGTTGTCAGTACCGTACGTACGGCTTGGGCGTAGGGGACTTCGTTTACCGTCTTTTTTAGCGGCGCATATATATCGTAGCGGCGGAGCTTTTCCATCCCCAGCCATCCCGCCTTGAGCTGGAAGTAACGCTGGAAGAGACTTACATTCTTCCTTGTCACCTCCAGGAGAATCTCAACCGCCTCGCCGGCAACGTCGTTGGCCAGGTTGCGCACCGCGATGGGGGACTGGAATCCGCGCACTTCCAGGTTCTCCGCGTACCAGTCCCGTACCCGGTTGGCATATATCTGTGCCAGCACAGGCGCCTCTCTTATGTAGACACGGTACAGCTCTCTGTAGGCCGCCTCTCTCAGCTCTGGGCGGGGAGAACGTGCGTACTTGATCAACCCGTCACGGGTCAGCTTCCTGCGTTTGCCGTCCACTTTGAGATAGAACTCCAGCCTGCTGGTCAGCATCGAGTAGACGGTCAGCAGCGCACTGATACCATCGGCGTCCTTCAGGTTGATTATCTGTTCCGATCTCTCATCGAGCGTGTAGGGAGCAAAGCGGCGCAGATCTGTGAGAAAGTGCCGGTAATCGGCGTTGTCTTCACCTTCGGGTAGAAGCCGCTCGGCCCCGGCATCACCGAGACCTTTCCACCACAGGCTGAAGAAGAGGATCCGGTTACCCAGACCGGTGAGCTCGTGCTGTATGCGGTTGCGCATGGTCAGGGCGACGGGGGACTGGGTGTCGGCAGCAAAGCGCAGCGAACCGTAGGACAAGAGGACCTGCATGCTTTCCACGATATGCTCATATTCGCGCAGCATCTCCAGGAAGAGAGCGGGATCGATTTCCTCCCCCAGTTCTCCCCTGTGCGCCTCGAAAGCGCCGACAGAATCGCTTAGACTGCCCAGGCGCTCCGCGATAACCGCCTCGTCTTCCGTGGGCAGAAGCTCGGTGAGGTCCCACATGGTCACCTCATATTCGCCTTCACCCGGCATGCGGCTGGGCGGCATCCAGCAATCTCCAATCAGTCCAGTGGGCTGTAGGTACGCTCCCTTGCAGTGCGTAGCCGAAGTAAGGAGTGTAACTCTAAGGTCGATGAAGTACCACATCGTCTTTATGCATTTTGGTCAGGATATCAAACGTGAATTGGAATTGGAATCGTACCGGCCACCCGCATACCAATAGAGTTGACGCCGGCGGTGAGGGCGGTGAACTTGAAGCAACCCCTACCCCTACCCCGGCCCCGGCCGGGGCCGGCCGTTAACGCACTTTCGTGGGAGAGGATGGGCATGCGCACCGTACCAGCAGAAAAGATCACCGAGGCAATCAAAGAACTCTCCATGACCGCCAACTACGACCTGCCGGAGGATGTTCTCGAGGTTCTTCGCAAAGGGCGGCAGGTCGAGGAGTCGCCGGTAGGCCGAGAAATCCTCGACCAGATCCTGGAGAATGCGGCCATCGCGGCTGAAAATCGTGTACCCCTGTGTCAGGACACGGGCTTCGCCACGATTTTCATAGAGATCGGCCACGAGGTCTGTATCGAGGGAGACCTGCCGGCCGCCGTGGACGAGGGCGTCCGACAGGGCTATGAGGAGGGTTATCTCAGGAAGTCGATCGTCGCCGATCCCCTGCGCCGCACCAACACGGGAGACAACACCCCGGCGGCTCTGACGGTGGAATTCGTACCCGGGGACAAGATCACCATCACGCTCGCCCCCAAGGGAGGCGGGAGCGAGAACATGAGTATGGCCCGCCTGTTCGCTCCGGCCGCCGGCCGCGACGGCATCGTCGACTTCGTTGTCAACCGCGTGGCCGAGGCCGGTTCCAACCCCTGTCCGCCCGTCATCGTCGGTGTTGGCATCGGGGGCACCTTCGACCTCTGCGCCCGCCTGGCGAAGAAGGCGCTGATGCGTGAGATCGGCGACCGCCACTACGACCAGTATTACGCGGAGATGGAGGAGGAGATCCTCGATAAGGTCAACAACCTGGGGATCGGACCGATGGGACTGGGGGGGCGAGTGACCGCCCTCGACGTC
>JAUVWC010000050.1 GCA_030604325.1 Candidatus Zixiibacteriota bacterium
CCTCGTGGACAGCGCATCAGCGGCAGGGCTCTAACTAGGTCTCCTACCAAATCGGCCGTGCGGTTAGGAACTACATGGAGCCGACATCATCGTGGCAACCAACCCCGCTGCTTCATCACGTCCGGCGTGAGAGACTGATGCATTCCCATCACCAGCCGTCCGCCGCCGGATCTCCCCTCTTCACAGTCTGGAGCTTAACAGGAGGCGTCTGAGCGCCTGACAGGGGCAGGTCTGCGGCGGAGATGATGGCCCGAACCGTGCGGCCGGCAAAAGATTAACAGAAGGAGACTCAATACATGGCAGTGGAACGAACCCACGACATCCTTATCTACGGAACCGGCCTGGCCGGGCTGCGCGCTGCGGTCGAGATCGCCCGCAGGAGCGAGGGCAAAGTCGACATAGGGCTGGTCTCCAAGGTGCAGCTCATGAGGGCCCACTCGGGCTGTGCCGAAGGGGGAACGGCGGGCATGCTCTATCCGGAGGAGGGTGACTCCTTCGACCTGCACGCCTGGGACACAGTCAAGGGCTCCGACTTCCTAGCCGACCAGGACGTGGTGTACCGGTTCGTGCACCAGTGTCCGGAAGAGATTCTGCTGCTCGACCACTGGGGAATTCCGTGGTCGAGGGACGACAGCGGCAAGATCCAGCAGCGGCCCTTCGGCGGGCACTCCTACCCGCGGGCGACGATGGCTGCCGACAAGACCGGCTTCATGGAGATGCAGACCCTTTACGACACCCTCATCCAGTGGAGTAACTTCAAGCGGTATGATGAGGTCTTCGCAACTGGTTTCCTCATGGACGGGGACAGGTTTGCCGGCATGACCGCAATCGACGCCTTTTCAGGGGAGCTGCTGGCCCTGCGCGCGAAAGCGCTGATAATCGCCAGCGGAGGTGCCGGCGCGATCTACGCCTTCACCACCTACTCCCACACGGTCACCGGCGACGGACTTGTCCACGCCCTGCGCACCGGCCTGATCCCGCTGGAAGATATGGAGTTCATCCAGTTCCACCCCACCGGCCTTATCCCCTCGGGAATCCTGATGACTGAGGGCTGCCGCGGTGAGGGCGGTTACCTAACAAATGCCGCCGGCGAACGCTTCCTGGAGAATTACGCCCCGGAGAGGATGGAGCTGGCGCCCCGCGATATCATCTCCAGGTCGGAGATGACCGAGATCCTCGAGGGGAGGGGTATCGAGGATAAAGCCAGCGGTCTGGAGCACTTGTGGCTCGACCTCATCCACCTGGGGGCCGACAAGATCAACAAGCGGCTGCCCCTGATCCGCGAGGTGTGCATGGGTTTCCTGGGGATCGACCCGATCCACGACCCGATCCCGGTGCGCCCCGTGGCCCACTACTCGATGGGAGGTGTGGAAGCCGACATCAACGGCCGCACCAGGGTGGAGAACATCTGGGCGGCCGGAGAAGTGGCCTGCCACTCGCTGCACGGTGCCAACCGCCTGGGTACTAATTCCACTGCCGAATGCCTGGTATGGGGCGGCTTCACCGGCGAGGAGGCGTTCAAATACATCCAGAACGGGGCGGAGCTGGCCCCGCTGCCCGACTCACAGCTCAAGGCCGAGGAAGAACGGCTCTTCGAGGATCTATTGAAACGGGACGGGGAGGAGAACCCGTACGAGCTGCGCCGGGAGCTGCGCTCGGCCGTCACCGAGTACATGGGCGTCTACCGCACCGGCGAGCTGATGACCGAGGGCCTGAACAAGGTGAAGGAGCTCAAGGAGCGCTTTGGAAAAATCCACGTCAAGGACACAGGCCGCTTCTACAACACCAACCTCTTCCACGTGCTCGAACTGGAGAACCTGATCGAGCTGGCCGAGGTGATGCTCGTCGGCGGCCTGGCCAGGGAGGAGTCGCGCGGCGCCCATTCACGCCGCGACTTCACCGAGCGGGACGACGAGAACTTCCTCAAGCACACGCTTGTCTGGAAGAGGGGTGACGAACTGGATCTCGACTACAAGCCGGCGACCATCACCCACTGGAAGCCGGTGGAGCGGAAGTACTGAGGAGGCAACGATGCCCGAAATTATAAGATACCCCAACAAGCTGGGCCTTATAGGCTGGCTCGGCGGAGGCAAATGGGGAGTGGAGCGCTACCTCTACACGCTGCACCGGGTGACCGGCCTGGGCATCCTGCTCTACTTCCTCATGCACATCTTCGTGACTTCATCGAGGGCCATCAGCGAGGAGCTGTGGAGGAGCACGATGGGATTCTTCGACAGCACCGTCTTCCTGATCGGCGAGTATCTGGTGTTCGCGGCCTTCGCCTTCCACGCCCTGAACGGACTCCGGCTCGGACTGATAGAGCTGGGATTCCTGACAGGACCGGCCGAGGAGCCTGTCTACCCGTACAAGAGTTCCCTGAACGTACAGCGCCCGTTCATGATCGTGATGATGATAGTGGCGGCAGCGGTCATCATAGTGGGCGGCTGGGACTTCTTCATCGCGGGCCACTAGGAGGGATCGAGCAATGAGCATAAAAAATACGAAACTGTGGACATGGCACGTGCTCGCCGGGCTCATCCTCATCTTCCTGCTGGGCCTGCACATGCTGGGCTTCCACATGAACGACGTGCTGCACATGGTCGAGGGAGACCCTCTCGATTGGTCCACTGTAAGCGAACGTGCACAGGCGTTGAGCCAGGCTGTCTTCTACATCCTCTTCCTGGGATTCGCGCTCTATCACGGGCTCTACGGCCTGCGCAACATCCTGCTGGAGCTGAACATCTCCGATGGGACGGCGGGATTCGTTAACAAGCTGCTCGTCGTGGCCGGCGTGCTGCTCTTCGCCTTCGGTACGTGGGCGGCGATAGCATCATGGAACCTCGCCAAGGCGACAGTTTAGGAGGGTGAAGATGAGCAACGATAACGGCAAGGATCAGAACTTCATCTTCCGTGTCCGGCGGTTCGATCCCGAAAAGGACCCGAAGCCCTACTACCAGGACTTCACGGTCCCCTGCCCTCCCGGCATGGTGGTGCTGGACGGGCTCTGGTATATAAAGGAGAACCTCGACCCCTCGCTCTCGTGGCGCTCCTCCTGCCGGATGGGAGTTTGCGGTTCGTGCGGGATGATGCTGAACGGCAAGCCGCACCTGGCCTGTCACACTCAGGTAAGGGAGCTGGCCAAGGACATCCTTCTGGTGGCCCCCCTGCCCAACTTCGACATCGTCCGCGACCTGGTACCCGACCTGGGGCCCATGATGGACAAGCACAGGGCGCTCAACACGCGTACCATCCGCGATGACGGAGAGGAGATGCTCAAGCCGACCGACCAGTACTGGCAGGACCCTGAAGATCTGGTGAAGTATCTCCAGTTCGCCTACTGCATCAAGTGCGGGTGCTGCATGGCGGCCTGCCCGACGCTGGCGACCGATGAGAGGTACTCCGGCCCCATGCCGCTGGCCCAGGGCTACCGCTACCTGGTAGACACACGCGACGGGGCATTCAAGGATCGGGTGAAGCAGCTGTCGGGCGAGCAGGGACCGTGGCGCTGCCACTACGCCGGTGAATGTTCGGCCGTCTGCCCGAAGGGGGTGGATCCGGCCCGGGCGATACAGCTGATGAAGCGACAGCTGGTCTTCGACTACCTGCGCTTGAGCAAGTTGAGGTACAGGAAGCCGGCGGGCCTGCTGCCGCAGGAGAAGAGGGCAAAGGAGAGACGTGAGGGGATCGCCGAACCGCCCGAGTTCACCGTCGAGGGTGCGACCTCGCTGCAGTAGCACACCGCCGGCCACTTGCGCCGGGACGACGGTGGCCGGCGGCGGCCGACAGGGCCGGCCTGGCCCGCGTTAGTCCGCTTGCTTGGATTCTGGAGCTCTGCCACGGGACTCGTCCGGATAGTAAGCGCCGGCTCCGCTCCAGAATTTGACACCATATCTCTCCACTACCTGCGCCCTGCCGCTGGCCTCGAGTTCCTCCAGGGCCTGCTCCACCTCGCCGGGCCACCACTCCTCCAGCGTCCGCTCCAGTTCCTCCTGTCGCATCGGGTGGCGGGTGACGATCCCGATCACAGCCTCGACCACGTCGTCGTAGCCCGCGAGGTCGAAGGTACCCTCGGCGGCGTGCATGACAGGCACAACATCACCCAGAATGGCCCTGGCTCTCAACTGACCCTCCTCATCGGAGGGCTCCACCCACTCCTCTGACGGGGGGCGCGTCGGCAGGTTGAGGTGGATGTCATCGGGCCGGATGCGGCCAAGGGCGGCGGCCAGATCCCGCAGCGCTTCCTCCGTATCGTTGAGTCCCTTCACCAGCACCACCTCGATCCACAGCTTCCCGGAATACTCCCTCCTGAAGGTGATGAGGCCTTCCAGGAGCCGGTCGAAGGTTATATCGGGATGGGGGCGGTTGATGCGGCGGAAGAGCTCTTCGCTGCCCGCGTCGAGGTTGGGCAGTACCGCATCAGCAGCCGCCAGCGCCTGGCGCACCTCGGGAAGATAGAGAAGAGCGCCGTTGGTGAGCACCGCTACGGGTAGACCGGTTACTTCCTTTACCTTCTGGATTATCCGGCCGAGGCCGGAGTGCAGTGTCGGCTCCCCCGAACCGGTTATGGTCACCCAGTCGATGTTCTCCACGCCTTTCTTTTTTACCGCCTCCTCAACCTGGGCGACGATCTCCTCCGCAGCGAAGTATTCGGCCCGCTCGTTGGTAACCGGCATGCTGCGCCCGAGCTGGCAGTAGACGCAGTTCCAGTTGCAGGTCTTCTGCGGGACCGGGTCAACCCCCAGAGACCGCCCCAGACGTCGTGAGATTATCGGACCGAACACATGCTCCATCATGACAGCAATCAACGTACTCCGAAGCTGTCCAACAAGACCAAGCATGTATTGAACAAGCTTGAAATCCCGCAACTCTTCGTATAATTCCTTATTCCTTATGGAAGTCTCAACTGAAGTAACACAAACAGGAGATGGGGAATAGTGATTGACTACTTCCTTACCGAAGAGCAGGAGATGATCCGCGATCTCACCAGGAAGATCGCGGAAGAGAAGGTGAAGCCGGTCCGGGCCGAGCTGGATGAGAAGGGTGAGTTCCCGCATGAGATTATGCAGGAACTGGCCCGAGCGGACCTGATGAGGGTGTTTATCCCGGAGGAGGCTGGCGGCCTGGGTGGGGGCATAATGGAGATGTGCATCGTCACCGAGGAACTCTCGCGCATCTGCGCCGGTGTGGCTACGACCTACTCCGCCAACGCGCTGGCCGCCACACCCATCAACATGTTCGGCACCCCCGAGCAGAAGGAGAAATTCCTCACCCGTGTGGCCGACGGTCGGTCTTATGCCGCCTTTGCCCTCACCGAGGCGAGCGCAGGTTCGGATGCTTCAGCTGTCAAGACGACAGCCAAAGAGGTGGAGGACGGATACGTCCTCAACGGCACGAAGCAGTTCATCTCCAACGGTGGAGAGGCGGAGATCTATACGGTCATCGTCAGCACTAATCCCGACCGGGGCGCCCGGGGCATGTCGGCGATCATCGTCGAGAAGGGCACTGCCGGCTTCGATTTCGGCAAGGAGGAGTACAAGATGGGCATCCGGGCCTCTAAAACGACCGAGCTCGTCTTCAGCGACTGTCTGGTTCCCAAGGAGAACCTGCTCGGCCGCCCGGGACACGGCTTTATCATCACGATGAGGACGTTCGACCTGACTCGCCCCGGCGTTGGAGCCCAGGCCGTCGGCATCGCCCAGGGCGCCTTCGATGAGTCGGTGGCCTACGCCAAGCAGCGCATTCAGTTCGGCAAGCCGATCACCAGCTTCCAGGGCATCCAGTTCATGATCGCCGATATGGCCACCCACATCGAGGCCGCACGTTCTCTCGTCTATGCATCAGCGAGAGAAATCGATGCCGGCGTGAAAGACGTGGCCAGGAACTCCGCCATGGCCAAGTTGTTCGCCTCCGACATGGCGATGAAGGTCACTACCGATGCTGTGCAGATTATGGGCGGTTACGGCTATATGAAGGAGTACCCGGTGGAGAAGTACATGCGGGATGCGAAGATCACCCAGATCTACGAGGGCACCAACCAGATACAGAAGAGTGTAATCGCCGCCGACGTCATAAAGAAGATTTAATCACCGTGGCGAATGTCTCCAGATCCACATTTCCTCCACTTACCACCACGGCGACATCACCCGCCACCCTGTCGACCTTCCCCGACAGCAGGGCGGCGATTCCTACCACCCCTCCCCCTTCGATCACCAGTTTCTGTTCTTTGGCAGCGAAGGCCATTGCCTCGACGAGTTCCTCTTCCGAGACCAGCATGTAATCGTCGACGATGTCTCTGACCAGTCTGAAGGAGTACTTGTTGTCGAGGCCGATGCCCCCCGAGAGCGCACTGGCTATCGTCTCCTCCTCCGGAAAGTCGATCGGCCGCCCCGCTATCAGGCTCTCGTACATCACGCGGGCACGCTGGGCCGAAATGCCCACCACCCTGATTGACGGGTCGTGTGATTTCACGGCGAGTGCGATCCCGCTCACCAGCCCTCCTCCCGACAGCGGCACTATCACCGTGCCCAGCGAAGGTACCTGCTCAATGAGCTCCAGGCCGATGGTGCCCTGGCCGGCGATGACATGCGGGTCGTCGAAAGGATGAATATACGACAGTCCCTGCTGCTGCTGGATTTCCAGGGAACGAACTTCGGACTCGTCATAGGTTTTTCCATAGATAACTGTTTCGGCGCCACGACTCCGGATAGCCTCCAGCTTGACGGGATCCACCCATTCAGGCACGCAGACCGTGGCCTTGATACCCAGCAGCTGCGCCACATATGCCACCGCAAGGCCGTGATTGCCGCTCGAGCATGCAACGACGCCGCGGGACCGATCTTCTTGGGAGAGGGAGAGCATCTTGCAGGCCGCCCCCCGCACTTTGAAGGAACCTGTGACCTGCAGGTTCTCCAGTTTCAGTGAAACTGTAGCCCCCGCCATATCCGTGAGAAGCGGGGAGTCGACAACCGGCGTTTCGGTGGCAATCCCGGCAATCGCCTCACGGGCGGCGGCGATATCGAATTGTTTCTCCAAGACCAGCTGCTCCTTCCATACGGGACGGTCGTAGCACCGAACCATATCACGCCTGTTAACGACTATAGCTCAAGCTGGGCAGTAGAGGAAGGAAAGCTCCGGATAAAATCTTACCAAGGGCATCAACAACGATAAAGGGCCCCGCCCCGGGGCCCTCTTCATTCCAGTAACTAGTTTCCGTCCGGAATCTGTTTTTTAGATCGCGAAGCCAGCGTGAGCGGGGGAGCACACGGCCCTTTTGCGCAATCTCGGCGTCAATCTGCCGGATTTCTTGTGCGACGTACACATGTACGTCTCCGCGCAATCCGTTGATTTCCTTGACCTTGCGCAAAATTGCTCGTTTCCACCCTGGAAACGCGCCAGTTCCCATCCGGAGTTACCGGATGGGAACTAACTAGTCGGGAAATCTCTGCTGCCTATGGGCCGAGACGGTAGACACGGACGTTATCGAAGTCGGCGCCCTCCTCGGCGTAGCAGAAGAATCCGACTATACCTCCCGGCAGACTGTCATCTTCGAATTCGAACATAAGTGTCTGGTTCAGCTTGATGGTGAAATCGGAGACGACCATATCCACCTCGACGAAGTAGCGGTGGTTCTCCTCGTACCCCTGGTAGGTGGTGGTTTTCTCATCCAGGATCGTCCACACTCCATCGATCCGCTTGTCGAGC
>JAUVWC010000091.1 GCA_030604325.1 Candidatus Zixiibacteriota bacterium
ACGATAGCGAGGGTTTCGCTGGCGCCGGATGGCCAGGCGGTTGAGCGGAATACCCGGAGACGTAGCCACTGCGCTACGTCGAGGATATTCCGCGAGAACCAACGCCGCCTGCCGGATGCCAGCGCAAGCCGCAGCCGGAGCGTTTCTCCGACAGGCTCCTAGGGGCGGGAAACCGGTCGTGGTCCCTTTCGGCTCACGAAATGGACTGTGGCGAAATCTCAGAGCCCGAAGAAGCGCTGGATGCGCCGTAGAAGGGCTACTTCACCCGGCTCGGCCTCGGGCACCTCCTCACCCATAGCGATCCTCTCCCGGGCTTCGGTCAGCTCCTGCGTACGCTGGTAATACAACGAAGCCATCTCAACCGCCACCTCGGCGTTCTCCCGAATAATACCGGCGAAGGCATCTTTGTCGATGATGACCACCCGAACGTCTTCGGTCGCCTTCACCGTGGCAGTGCGTCGATCTCCGGCCAGTAGACTCATCTCGCCGAAGAAATCACGCGGTCCCAGAACGGCCACCGAAGCCTCGGTAGTGCTCCCCTCCGGCTTGACCAGTACCTCGACCCGGCCATGTTCGATAATGAAGAACGAATTGCCTTCATCCCCCTGCCGGACAAGCACCTCACCACGACCGAAGAACCTGGGAGCAAGCCCCTGGGCCAGTATTTCGAGCTGGTTGTGTGAGAGGGGGGCGAAAATATCTACCTGCCGCATCAGGTTGACTATGCTCTCCACCTGCTCCTCATAGGTGGGCACCTCTTCGGTGCGCATGTAAACGTTTCGGATGGGCCAGGGGATAGTTATGCCGTAGCGCTTGAAGACGTACCAGATGTTCGTCAGTACTTCATCCGCTATCTTGGGTATCGCCTCGAAATCCCGGACCCAGAAACGCATACGGTAGATGATGGCATGACTTCCGTACTCGTGCGTCAACACCTGGGGAGCGGGCTGCCGTACGACGTCCCCGCACTGGAGGATTCCCTCCATAATGGCCCCTTTGACGCGGTTGGGGGGCTCCTTGTACTCGGTACCGACGAACCGGTCCACGGCCGCGGTTGGCGTGTTCAAGTTCAGGTTCTGGATCTCGGCCTTGGCTATGACTGAGTTCGGTATGACAATGCCCACGTTCTGCCGGGTATTCAGCCGGGTCGCCCGCCAGTTGACCTCCACCACCTCTCCATCATGCTCCCCCACATGGATCCAGTCCCCCTTGGCAAAGGGGCGTTCGAACTGAAGCACCACCCCGGAGAAGAGATCCCCCAGCACATTCTGCATCGCCAGACCCAGAACCAGAGTAATTACCGCCGCACCACCCCCTACCGCGGCGGCATTTACCCCATAGATCCTGATGAGGATAAATCCCACCGTCAGCGCGATAACAACCAGTTTCAGGGTATCGCGCAGCAGCTTCGGGACGTCACGCTTACGCTTCTTGCCCAGATAGAACCCAAAGATCCCCATATCGAGCACGTAGGCCACCAGCAGTGCGCCGACCAGGAGCAGGATGGTGTGGGCGAAGGAGAGGAGGATCCCCTCCGGCAGGCCCGTCAGCTCATGAATCCGTAGCAGGTGCTCGAAGCCGTCCAGGGCTTCTCTTCCCCTGCTTCCGACGAGAATGATACCGGTGATCAGAACGATGAAGAGGCGGATCGACCGGTCGAACTGCCCGACCTTCTCCTTCAGTACCCCCCAGCGGTAGAGCGCCCACGCCGGGATGAGGAAGGCGAATCCGTAGATCAGGGCCAGAAGGGCCGACCAGAGGATTTCAGACCAGATGTTCATTCCCATATATTTGCGCCGCGCAGAAATCCGAGGGATTCCAGGGCACGGTTGACGTTCATCTCCAGTACCACGGTAGATTCACTGCACGCCCCCCAGAGCTCCGGCAAAATGTTCTTGTAGGGAATGCTCCCACTGCCCAGCGCCTGGTGGTCGTCACTGCCACCGTCGTTGTCGTTCAGGTGCACGTGGCTGATCAGGTGCCCCATCGTCACCACCCATGCTGCCTGCCCATCCCGGCTGTAGAGATGCACATGAGCCGGATCGAAGCACATCTGAGTCGTTCCATCGCCGAAGTCCTCGAACAACTCACTGAAGAATTCGGCGGTAGTCTCATAACTATTTTCAAGACAAACAGTGATACCCGCCTTCTCTGCTGCTTCGTGTACATCGGCCCAGATCGGCTTGGCGAGACGCTTCCAGCCGGGAAGAACACTCTTCGGCAGTAGCGGATTATAAAAGGTATGGTAGATAACTTTCTCGGCTCCCATGGCCGCGCCGACCTCGACGCCACGAATAAAACAGGCGCGCGTATACGATCGGATGGTCGCGTCCAGACTTCCCGGATTGAGATCGTACAGGGGACCATGTGCGGTAATAGTCAGATCCCTATCTTCAAACTCCTTTCGTGCGTATTCTGCATCTCTAGAAGCATCCACTCCCATCAGCCAATCAGTATTATACAAGGTAATCTCAATGCCCAGGCTTTCCCGCGCAGCGACTTCTATTGCGTTATCCAGCTCATCGAAGGCCACGCTTAAGAGTAGTTGCTTGATCATTCAGCCACTATCCTTCCGCTTGCCTTTCCCGTCGCGTTCACGGTTTTACTGTCGAGGTGTCGGGCGGGCGCGTCTTGAACAGCATCTGCCAGAGGGAACGGCGGTTCATGTCAGTAAGCAGGACTCGCAATTGGGTCAGGACTGCCTCGAGTTCAGCCAGGTTTCGTCCAATGGCGGGACCCTGAGATTCGAGCAGTGATCCGGCTGAGCTGGTTAAGCTTCTCAGCTCACTCACCAGAGTCTGGGTGCTATCCAGCATACTGGAGATCCGTGGACGGCTCTCCTGGAGCACATCGGATACGAGCTTGAGCGAATTTGTGGCTACCTGCATGCCCCTGGCGAGGCTATCGGAGATGGCGACAAAACGGTTCTCGATAAGAGTTAGGCTCTCCCGGACCGTGATCAACGTAATGCGAAGCTCCGCCAGAATAGCACCGGCCACCTCAGGGCTGAGGAGCTCCGCCAGGCGTGCCGCCACCTCCTCCACCGCCCGGGCCAGGGAGTCAGCACGGCCTACAACCGAGGATATATCCACCGATGTTGCCCGCCCGATCCCGTCTCCGCTCACCAGCCGCCTGCCCAGCGTTTCGGGGAGCTGCAGGTTTAACACGACATCACCAATAAAGCCGGAGGAGCTGATTACTGCCCTGGTTCCCTCATAGAGAGGGAATTCGGCGTCAATGGCCAAGGTGACATCGAAGTGGTCCAGGGTGACATCGGAGTGGAGGGTTGGCTCGTATACGGGATCGATGTCGGTTATCTCTCCCACCCGGTATCCCCGTACATAGACAATGGTTCCTACCCTCACATTTGCCACCGAATCCACCTGCACGTGGATGTCTATCGTTTCGCCCTTCAGGATTCCCGTTACGGTGATGAGACCGGCGATAACCGCCGCGGCAGCCCCCAATACGAAGAGCCCTAGCCCGATGTCCTGCCGCTCAAAGTTCATGGTCAGAAGCCTCTTTCGTGTTGATCAGGTCCCGGAGGTGGACCTTGGCACGCCGGTCGAATTGCTTCGGATTGCCGGAAAAGGCCACCTCTCCTTCCTTAATAACGATCATTCGATCGACATATCTGAATAACCCTTCATGCAGCCCTTGTGATGTGATAAGCACAGCGGAATCGGCAGGCCGGGGGTCGCGGCCGGCCCACTCAGGTGGTGTAGGACCGAACGACAGATCGAGCAGTTCACTGCCGGATGCTGTATCAATATTCATCAGGGGGTCCTCGTACACCAGAAATGCAGGTGACATCACCCAGGCGCGTGCCAGCGCCACCCGCTTGCGCGAGGACTCATCCAGTTCAGCCGGCCTCAGATTGCTCCACTCCGTCAGCTGGCAACGGTCAATGAGCACATTAACGTGCTCTCCCACTCCCTGCAGATCTTTAAAGCGCGTGTGATAGAGCGCAGGCAGTGCCACATTGTACCAGACCGTCAGATTGTGAATCAGACCGCTGTTATGGAAGAGATAACCGATGTTGCGCCGCAGCTGGAGCTTTAAGTGCTCGGAGAGCCCCGACAAGCGGGTTCCCTGCAGCTCGACCTCCCCTCCGTCGGAGGATTCTAATCCAATGAGTACGCGAGGCACCAGACGGGCCGCCCACTCCGATTCGACAATCAGTGACACGACCTCGCCAAGCTGTATATCCAGATCCAATCCGGCAAGGATCACTTCCCCATGGTGATGGGCCTGCAGTCCCCGGCACCGCAGAACTGTTTCTCCCCGGTGATCGTGGCCTTCCCCGCTCATTGCCTCGCTGAGTGTATCTGCCCCTGAGCCCATAGGAATGTCCATCAATAGTAGAAGAGTGCCGAGACCACACCGGACACCAGAAAGACCAGGGCGAGGCATTCCACAACCGCCCTCGTTGTCGCCTTCGGAACATCGGTGGGAGCCCCGCGTACGACCAGTCCGTGGAAGGAAGGTATGAGTGCGATAATTATTCCGAAAAGAAAACTTTTTAGGCCGGTTACATAGAAGTCCGCCATCGTGAATTGATCGATGATGTAACGCAGGTAGGTACCCGCTGTCATGCCGGTGGTGAGCCGGGCCGATATGTATCCGAAAATAAGGGCGACGACGTCGAAGTAGACCACCAGACACATGGTAGCCAGTGTCACACCTACTAGTCGCGGAAAGACTACATAGTGCAGCGGGTCGATTCCCATCGTCTCCAGAGCGGTGATCTCTTCCCAGACCCTGTTTGTGCTCAATTCCGCCGCAATGGCAGTGCCCGACCGGCCGATTACCACCACCGCGGTCAACAGGGGCGCCAGTTCGCGGACCAGCGCGGCCACATACACCGTTCCTATGATGGCTTCAAAGCCTAATTTCGATACCTGGTTGAGCACCTGAATAACGAGCAGGGCCGAACTTACGGCGGACACAAAAGTCAGAAAGGGAACAGCGTGAAGCCCGGTGAACTTCACCTGGTTCAGGATAACCCGCCAGGTATATCCGATACCGAGCGAGCGGAGCCTGAACACTACAGCGGCGGCCTGGAAGGCAAAACGCATTCTGTCGGAGACACGCTGGACAATCTGGCGCGCACGAGCGCCCAGATGCCCCAACAGGGAGAGTATTCCGAACTGTTGCAGAGGTGCAGTCGACATGGAACGTCAGTATAAAGAGGCTCTGAAGCCCACGGCAAGCTCCTGCTGGATCAGCCGACATACAATAGCAGGCACACGCCAAGTTTATTAAGGTTGAGGTATCAGCCTAAAGCAATCTTGCAGGATCACGGTGAATACGAACGAACAAAACAGACGATCGTATGCCAATCTCCTGGTCAGCGCACTCTCCCATCTGTACAGAGGAGGGGATGCGCACGCATCGATCGAAGAGTTCCTGCCGGATGTCCGGGACCTTTTCCAGATAACCGGGGTTCTGTGGTGGGAGTATGACCCGCGGGAGCAATCCCTCTGCCTTGTCACATACACAGGCCAGTTCGACTCGGGGGAGAAGGGATTGATCCTTTCCGGTACAGATGGGTTTGGTGGAGCCATTATAAGGAGTGGAACCCCTCAGGTCCTGGAGGGAGCAGCTCTGAAAGGCCAACTACCCGAATGTTTCACATCTCATCCTGACGTAGAAACCGCCCTCGGCATAAGAGTGGGATCGGCCGGGCAGACTCACGGCGTCTTGATCGCACTCTTTCCTTCCGGTGCATCAGTGTCACTGCAACATATGGAAACCATGGAGCTTCTCGCCTCAGAGCTGGAACGCGCGCTCGGAGTCCAGCATCTCCAGGAAGCACTGCTGACCCAGTTCCAACGGCTGCAACTCCTCCAGAGCCTGAGCCGCATTCTCCAGTCGAAGGACGACCCCCTCGAACATCGACTTCAGAGACTGGTTCAATCTTTCTCCGATGCTTTCGGCGCCAACTTCGTGCACATCGTTCTTGCTGACGAGGAAGGTCTGCTGTGGTTCCGTGCGGTAGCCGGCGTGGACATGGCTGAGCTGGAGTCTCTGCAGATCGAACCGGGACAGGGGATCATAGGAAAGGTCTTTCAAAGCGGGGAGCCGCGATTAGTACCCGACGTGAAGGAGGACCCCGACTATGTGGAAGGCCATCCCGC
>JAUVWC010000178.1 GCA_030604325.1 Candidatus Zixiibacteriota bacterium
AATTACTTTTTACCTTCTAACAGCCGTCTATTCGGCCTCTTTTGCGTTGCATGATGTCATATTCAGGGCATAGGTTGACGTGTCGACAGTAACCGGAGCGCTGAGCCGAGGAACCTCTCCTGCTGTGACGACTAAGACCGCCGGCCAGGCCACTTTCGCCCGGGGTGTTCATCCCCCCGAGGAGAAATATCTGGCCGAAGAGCTCCCCATCGAAGTCCTTCCCGCACCTAATGAGGTGCGCATATCCCTCCTGCAGCACCTGGGTGCTCCGTGTGAAGCGATCGTTGCTCCCAAACAGGATGTAGCCATAGGCGATAAGGTGGGAGAGGCGTCGGCGTTCATCTCGGCACCTGTCCACGCCAGCATCGATGGCAAGACCGCGCGTCCGACGGTGACCACACTACCCAACGGCCGCCATGTGCCGGTCATTCCCATTAAAGCGGCCGACGAACAGTCCCTCGGGGGGCAGGCTCTCTACGACGACGTGCTGGGTGGGTCGTGGCCGAGAGACGGTCTGGACCGCTACGAGCCGGCGGAGATCGCGAAGGCCGCGCTCGAAGCGGGGATCGTCGGCCTGGGGGGCGCCGCATTCCCTTCCCATGTGAAGCTGGCCCGCAATGAAGAAAGACCGATCGAATACCTGCTGGTCAACGGTTGTGAGTGCGAACCCTACCTGACGGCTGATTACCGGCTCATGATCGAGGCGCCGGATGCCATTATCACTGGAGCTCTTCTCGCCCAGCACGCCACCGGTGCCGATAAAGTGATCGTCGGCATTGAGGACAATAAGCCGCGGGCGATCGAGGCAATCAACAATGCCGCCGGAGGCACCGTGATCGAAGTCCGCTCCCTGCGGACGAAATACCCGCAGGGTGCCGAACGGCAGCTGAGTGTGGCGCTGGTGGGCCGGGAGGTACCCACCGGTGGCCTACCGCTCGACGTGGGGGTGGTAGTTCATAACGTGGGCACGATCGCTGCCCTGGTCCGCGCTGTCCTGCGGGGCAAGCCGCTTACCCATCGAATAGTAACCGTCACCGGCGGCGGCATCAATAAGCCGAAGAACCTGCTCGTGCCGATCGGTGTCAGCTACACGGAGCTCATCGACTTCTGCGGGGGAATGAATGAAGAGGCGGTCCGGGTGGTGTCCGGTGGGCCGATGATGGGTTTTACTGTGGGCGATCTCAGTACGCCGGTCACCAAGGGCACCAGCGGGGTCACGGTGCTGACCGGCGAGGATGTCCGTAAGGCATCTGAAACTACCTGTATCCGATGCGGACGATGCTTGGATGCGTGCCCGCTGCGCCTGGTTCCGACGAAAATGGCGCTGGCGGCACGCGCGGGCAACAAAGAGGTCGCCCGGCGGTTCTATCTGACTGCCTGTGTGGAGTGCGGGTGCTGCGCCTATGTATGTCCGGCCAGCATCCCGCTCGTGCAACTCATCCGCACCGGGAAAGTGATGCTGGCCTAACTATCATGCCGGAAGCCGAAGCGCAGAATAAGACGGATGGCGGAACCGAAGAGGTTCAGGCCGTGAAGAGGAGTGTCTGGGTAGCGCCGTCACCCCACCTGTCGGACACTTCGGTCACCACCCGCGGCATGATGCTCGACGTACTCATCGGCCTGGCGCCGGTGGTGGCCGTCTCCCTCATCGTTTTCGGCTGGTACCTTGTTATCCAGGTCGGGCTCTGCGTGCTGACCGCCCTGGCGGCCGAGTCTCTCTTTATGAAGATGTGCGGTCGACCGGTGCCGATAGGGGACTACTCGGCGGCGGTGACGGGTGTGATCTTGGGTCTGTCTCTGCCGTGGAGCGTGCCTTGGTATATCCCCGTGATCGGCGCGGCAGCGGCCATCGGCCTGGGCAAGGTTGTCTTCGGTGGACTGGGCAACAATATCTTCAACCCGGCCATGGTAGGCCGGGCCTTTGTCATGCTCAGCTTCGCCCGCGAGATGGGCGCTTCGGCATACGTGAAAGCCACCGGTGCCATAGCAGCCGTCACCCAGGCCACCCCGCTGGCGGCCGCCAAGGAGGCCGCCGGTGCCGTAGCCGATCTGCCCGGTCTATGGCCCCTCTTCCTGGGAACCCACAACGGCTCTCTGGGTGAGACGAGCGCCATCGCCTGCCTAGCCGGAGGTCTCTATCTCTGCTGGCGACGCTCTGCTTCCTGGGAGATTCCGGTGGCAGTGCTCGGCTCGGTGATTGTTCTGGGCGGACTCTCCAGTCTGGTGAACCTGACCGGGCTGACGGTTCCACAACAGCTGTTCAGCGGGGCGCTCCTCTTCGGAGCCTTCTTCATCGCTACCGATCCCGTTACCAGCCCGCTCACCCCCAGGGGCAAGATATGGTTCGGGCTCGGCGTGGGATTCTTCGTCGTGCTCATCCGTGTCTTCAGCGGGTACCCGGAGGGTGTTATGTTCGCCGTGCTGCTGATGAACTCCGCCGTTCCGCTCATCAACCAGTGGACGGTGCCGCGGCCGGTCGGGGGCCCGGTTCCCGAGAAAGCGTAATGGTTATGGCTGATCAGGCGCAGAAAACCAGCTATATCGGCCAGGCATGGCTGGTGATCCTGCTGGCGCTCTGCTTCGGTACCGCTCTGGCCTTCGTGCATACCACCCTCGGTCCCAGGATCGCCGAGAACAAGAGGAACGAGACCTACAGCGTCATCCCGGTGCTCGTACCGGGTGCCGACCGGGATATGATAGAAGAGCTGATAGTCCAGGGCAGGGGCGGTCGGGATGTGCGGGTCTACAAAGCCTTCTCCGCCGACAGCATCCATCAGGGTTGGGTAATACCGGCCGAGGGACAGGGATTCGCCGACCGCATTGAACTGTTGATCGGTCAGGATGCCGGCCTCAGTACGATTACGGGGATGTACGTCCTGGCCCAGAAGGAGACCCCCGGCCTGGGTGACGACATCAGGGGTGAAGAATTCCGGGATCTCTTCCGAGGCAAACCTGCCGACCGACCGCTGGTGTTGGTCAAGACCGTTCCGCGGCAGGAGAACGAGATACGCGCGCTGACCGGGGCGACCATTTCCTCGGAGAGCGTAACCGACATCATCAACTCCGCCATCGAGAACCTCAGAGACGTCCTGCGGGCCCACAGCGGTAGAGGGCCGACACCGCAGAGGTGATGTAGGAAAAGTGATGCAAGACCAGCCAACGGCACTCGAACGGTTTATCAACGGGATACTGCCCGAAAATCCCGTCTACCGGCAGTTGCTGGGCATGTGCCCCACGCTGGCCGTCACCAACGGCATGGAGCCGGCGATGACGATGGCCGGAGCCACCGCGTTCGTGCTCATCTCAGCCAATATAATCGTCTCCTTGATACGGGGGCTGCTCAAACCGCATCTGCGCATCCTCGTGTTCACCCTGACCATTGCCACCTTCGTGACCATCACCGACAGGTTCCTGGCGGCCTATATGTACGAGATGAGCAAGCAGCTCGGCCCCTATGTACCGCTCATTATCGTCAACTGTCTCATCATATCACGCGCGGAGATATGTGCCTCGAAGCAGAGTCTGGGCGTGGCTGTCGCCGACGGAGTGGGCATGTCGCTCGGATTTGCGCTGGCGCTGGCCAGCATCGCCACCGTGCGCGAGATCCTCGGTTCCGGTACCTGGTTCAGTCTTCCTGTCCTGGGTTCCGGCTGGCCGGGCTGGGGTATCATGGTGCTGCCGCCCGGGGCGTTCCTCACTCTGGGGCTGCTGCTGGGGGGAGCGGAGTGGTTCGGGGCGAGGCGGGCGCGCAGGGCACTCACGGTCGGGAAGTAGGTGGGGAGATGGAAACGCTCAGCTCACTGATACTGATCTTCATAGGCGCAGCACTGATCAATAACTTCGTGCTGCACTACTTTGTCGGCATCTGCCCCTTCCTGGGTGTGTCGCGGCGGGTGGAGACCGCTTTCGGGATGGGTCTGGCGGTGATCTTCGTCATTACCGTCGCCTCCTTCCTCTGCTGGACGCTCACCTACTTCATTCTACGACCCGAAGCACCGATCCCCGTATTGGTATGGCGAGCCGTCGGGGGCAGTCC
>JAUVWC010000034.1 GCA_030604325.1 Candidatus Zixiibacteriota bacterium
GTGAACATTGCCCTGGTCAACGAGCTGAAGATGCTTGCTGACAGGATGGGGCTTGATATCTGGGAGGTCATCGAGGCCGCCGCAACCAAGCCGTTCGGGTTCCAGGCCTTCTACCCCGGTCCCGGGCTGGGAGGGCATTGCCTGCCGATCGATCCTTTCTACCTTCACTGGCGGGGCAAGACCAGGTACGATTTCGAAACACAATTCGTTCAGCTGGCCGGTAAGATCAATACGGGGATGCCAGGCTATGTTGTGGAGCGTACACGGCTGGCGTTGGAGCGGAGGGATTGTTCACTGGCGGGTGCGCGGGTGTTGTTGATAGGTATGGCCTACAAGCCGGACATAAGTGACGTGCGCGAGTCACCCGGTCTGAAGCTGATGGCGCTGTTCGAAGGGGAGGAGGGAGCCCGAGTCAATTTTCACGATCCCTTCGTCCCGGTTCTGCCGGCAACCCGTGCACATCCATCCTTCACTGGCCGCAGCTCGGTGGACCTCGACCCCCAGACAGTGCGGGCTCACGATGCGGTAGTAATCGTTACCGATCACAGCAACATTGATTATGAATCATTGGCCGCCCACTCTTCGCTGATAGTAGACACGCGGAACGCAATGCGGGATGTTGCGGGAGGGAAGGCAGAGATTGTAAAGGCGTGAGATCAGAATTTGGTACCCAGCCCGAATATAAAGCGGCGGTGGCCGCGCTCGGGCCAGGCCAATTCAACCCGCAATGTACCAAAGAGAGCATTGTGAAAGTAACAGCCAGCACCCCACGAGACCAGGGTGGGGGTGCGATCGTCTCTCGGTTCGGGTTGTGAGCTACGGCGCACGCCGCCGCCGGCACCCCCATCCGTGAATAGTGACAAGGAAATCCCCATGATCTGATCTCCCAGTATACCCATGGGCACAATCTGCATGGGGATGACGTACCACTGCAGTTCACCGGTGATCTCCCAGCGGCGGTCCACCAGATATTCGCCCAGCGGGTAGCCGCGGATACTGTTGGGACCGCCGACTGTAAGCAGCCGCCAGAAGGGAATATCTCCCCACTCGGTGTCCAGAGTGAACAGGCTGGCCAGCACCAAATCGCCCACTATGAGCTGGCGCCTGATCGCACGGGCCCGCACTGCGCCGCCCGTAAAATCCCCCCCCAGTGGACCCCCATACTTCTCCAGCCGGATGACGGTGCTCAGTCCAAGTCTCGGGTGCCCCCATGGATCTGTGGTATCGTGACCCAGGGAAAGCCGTAACAGGTGCATGCGGTGGCGGAAGGGTGTCTCCGGTGCGGGAGCATACCATGAGGGTGTTTTACCCTCTACCGCTCGGTAGAGCAATCCGATCTTGCCGCGTCCGGTTCGGCCGAACCACCGACCCAGCTCAAGGCTAAGCCTCTCTCCTGATTCCTTGGAATCGTAGAGACGGTTAAGGATACGGACTGCTGTCCCTCTGATGGCGAAAGATTCATGGTGGGGTCCGTTCCACGGGTTATGTATGACGGCCCCAAGATGGCCGGCGCCGCCGGCCATGCCTGAGATGTAGAACCGGTGGCCACGGCGGGCCAGGTTCAGGTGGCCTCCGAACGCACCGTATGACCAGCCCTCTTCGGGGGACCAGTCCATTTGAGGGGCGGCGAACAGGGCGAACCGCTCCTCGAGGTTGACGTGTACCTCCACGGCGCGAGGTTTGTAACCCGCCGGGACGCCGACGGCCACGATACGTACGGACCAGAACAACATGAGACCGGTGATAGCCCGCTCGTCACGACGCGCTGTCTCATGGCTAAAGGGTGCGCCGACGGTGAGTTCGAGCCGCCGACGTACCACATCCTCTTCCAGGTTCTCCAGCCCGTGGATCGTAATACTCTGAATGGGAAGGCCCTCGAGGCGAGGACTCTGTTGGTAGGGGGGTGACTGCGCTATCGACCGGTCGGGGATGAGGAGTAGCAAGAGAGCGGCCACCATCGGGAGCAGGCCCGTGGCGGAGCGTTTCGCAGCAGTGGCTATCATCGCCCGTGAAGATACTTCGACCCCAGCGGCTGCGCCAGCAGGGGAAACCGGGTGGAGAATCGGCTTGTTCGGCAGTGAGGCGGAACGTACCGTTAACATCGTTCTTGGCGGCCCACGCGGGCGGCGACACACTCTCCAAGGAGCGGTTATGAATCTGGTGGTATGCGTCTCCCAGGTCCCCGATACCGCAGCGAGGGTCAAGATAGGTCCCGACGCACGGCACATCGACGAGCAGGATGTCACCTACGTCGTCAACCCTTACGACGAGTATGCCGTCGAAGCGGCGCTGCAGCTGAAAGAAGCAGGTGAAGGGACGGTCACCGTCGTGGGGATTGGTCCCCAGCGGGTCTCACAGGCACTGCGCAGCTGTCTGGCGCTGGGTTGCGATGAGGCAGTCCACCTCAAGACCACAGGACCGGTAGACGACCCTCTTCAGCAGGCTCGTATCTACGCCGACGCGCTCAAGGAACGCCCCTACGACCTGATCCTCATGGGCAAGCAATCGGTAGATGACGACACTCAGTCGCAGGGACCGATGCTGGCCACCCTGCTGGCCGTACCATGTCTTTCCGAAGTGGTGAGCATCGAGGTAGGAGAGAGGGAAGTGACGGTAACCCGGGAGGTGGAGGGTGGTAAGCAGACCGTGATGGCGGATCTGCCTGCCGTGATCACCGCACAGAAGGGGTTGAACGAGCCGCGGTACGCTTCCTTGAAGGGAATCATGGCCTCCAAGAAGAAAGAGATGACCGTCATTGAGGTCGATCCAGCAGGGGCGGCTCTGGAGGTTGTAGAGCTGAGCCTGCCACCACCCCGCCCGGAGGGGAGGATAGTAGGAGAGGGACCAGAGGCGGTTCCCGAGCTGGTCAGGTTGTTGAGAGAGGAAGCGAAAATTCTGTGAAAAGCCGCGACGGGCGGTAGGCAACAGTTCATCAAAGGAGCACGCCACTATGCCGAGTGGGGTTCTGATCATCGCCGAGACGCGGGATGGCGCGCTGCGCGGCGTCACCGCTGAAGTCGCAAGTACCGGCAGACAGCTGGCCGACGAACTGGAAACAACCTGTTCCGCACTGCTGGTGGGTGGGGGGGTGTCCGGGCATGCCGCCGGTCTCGGCGCCTATGGTATGGACACCGTCTATGTGGCCGATCATGAGGCGCTCAAGGCATACTCCGGCACCGCCTGGCTGAAAGCTGTATTAAATGCGGTTGAAATATGTGAGCCCGCCTTCATACTCCTCTCGGCTACCAGCACCGGCTCCGACCTTGCGCCGAGCATCGCCGCAGCTCTGGGTGCCGGCTTTGCCGCTGCCTGCACCGAGATAAAACTGGAAGATGGTCAGCTGCTGGCGACGCGTCCTACCTATGCCGGAAAGATCGTGCAGCAGGTGCGGCTGACCACGCCTGTCGGCGTTGTGAGCCTGCGCCCGAAGAACTTCGAGGTTGATGAGGGACGCGGGTCCTCGCCGGCAGTGGAGACGATCGACGTCTCTTGGGCCGGTGAGGAGATGGGTGTAAGCGCCCAACCGGTGGTAGCGGCCGCCGGGGCAAAGATCGACCTTGCCGAAGCCGACCGGATAGTATCGGGTGGGCGGGGGATGGGTGGGCCCGACAACTGGGGGATACTGGAGGAGGCTGCAGAACTGTTGGATGCGGCCCTCGGCGCCTCCCGGGCGGCGGTAGACGCGGGGTGGCGCCCCCACAGTGAGCAGGTTGGTCAGACCGGCAGGACCGTCACCCCGGGCCTCTATGTAGCGTGTGGAATATCGGGAGCCATGCAACACCTGGCGGGAATGAGCCGCTCCAAGGTGATCGTGGCCATAAACAGGGACAGAGAGGCACCTATCTTCGGGGTGGCCGACTACGGCATAGTGGGCAATGTGAACGAGGTGCTGCCGAGCCTGGTGGAGGAGCTGAAAGCGCTCGGGGAGTGAACAGCAGAATATCAGGCCGTCGGCTAGTTTAGTTTCTGTCCGGAATCTGTTTTTTAGATCGCGAATCCGTAGTCCAGGATCGCGAAACCGCACTAGCGGTTGAGCAATCCAGCGTGAGCTGGTGAGCAAACGGCTCTTTTGCGCAATTTCGGCGTCAATCCGTTCTTTGGATCGCGAACCAAGCGATAGCTGGTGAGCAATCCGTTGATTTCCTTGACCTTGCGCAAAATTGCTCGTTTCCAAACTAGAAACTTCACTAGTACCCATCCAGAGGTTGCTCGCCGGCAACAGCCGGACTCGCGGTCCATAGAACTAACTCCGGATGGGTACTAGTTCAGGACCTGGAACGGCAGAGGGATAAAGCAGAGTACGAAGATCGCCAGGCACAGCCAGCCGATGAAGCGGCGCCGCGGGTCGAGTGGCTCCTCATCCGGAATGGCGGGATGGCGCAGGATCTTCCCCTTCCATAGAGTGCTCAGGGGTACTTTTACTCTGTAGAGTATCCTGACGGCTATCACAACTATCGGGAAGACCACTACTAGGAATCCAAGCAGTATCCACCACCACGGCGATACCACCAGCCCCAGCACAACCAGTCCTGCCAGAGCGATCGGCCCGACCCACCACTGACGGTGGCCCACGAGGGCGTAGGCGACATGCCCCCCGTCGAGCTGGCCGATCGGGAGCAGATTGAGCATAGTGACGAACAGCCCGACCCAGCCGGCCAGCCCCACTGGATGAATCCACACGGCAAATCCTTCGGGGATCGGACCGATGATCAGGTACTGTAGCGCCAGTATCAACAGGCTGTCACCGAACACCAGCACGATTTTATCGGTGACCATGGGGCTGATGGTAGAGAAGTAGAAGCCGAAGGCGAGGGCGATCACGCTAGGTATGAATCCCGCCAGCGGTCCGGCGGCACCGATATCGAGGAGCATCCGACGGTTGTGGAGGGGGGAGCGGATAGAGATGAAGGCCCCCATTGTTCCAATCAGATTCGGGAAGGGTATGAAGTAGGGAGGTGAGACTTCGACACGGTGCCTGCGGGCCAGCAGGTAGTGGCCGAACTCGTGACAGAGAAGTATTGTCATGAGAGGTATTGCGAAAATCCAACCATGCAGAAGATTTAATGGCGCGTCGAGTGATGGGCGGATCATCTGGGCCCCGACAAAGAACATGGAAAAGAGAGTCAGGGCGAACAGGAAGATCGCCCGCCGCCAACTGCGGCGGTTGAGGGCGGTCCTCTCCTCCTCGGTAAGCTCCCCCCAGAAGCGACGCGGGGAGGGCGGGGAAGGGCGAAGGCCGGCTTCGGTTCGTGTATCTTGCGGGTCCAGGATCCTCTCCTCTCAGAGTGATGACGTATATAACCGGGGGGAAATGAGTGGAGCCGGGGCCGGTGCGGTCAAGCCGGAAAGGCCCACCTTGACAGACCGGGAAGGGGGTTTCTAGTTAGTATCATGTCCTTGGTGAGTACCCTCTCCGCTAGCCGTCATCGTCTAACAGATGCGCGAGCCACGGTCTTAATTGTCCTTCTGGCAGGCGCTATTTGTGGCTGCGGTGGGCGGGTGGAGATAGGCCGGGCGACCACGGAAGCGGTGAGGCCGCTGATCGAGGAGACTAGCCTGCTTGAACTCGTCGCCGAGCTCGCGCCTATATCCAGGCTGCCGGCGACTCCCGGTTTCAACCAGGCCCTGGAGATTATCCACGGGCGTCTGCGGCAAGGAGGGTTTACCTTCCTGCCGGTACCGCCGCCCGACGGTGATCCACCGGACGGTGCACCCCCGGCGTATTGCTTCTTCCTGAGCGACAGTCTGGCCTACGAGGTGTGGCAGCCGACAGATGCCCGTCTGGAAGTGCTCGGTCCGGAGGGATTTGTCGTGGCCGATACCCGGGCTACACCAGCAGTGCTGGCCCAGAATTCCCGGGCGACACCGCCGGGCGGCGTGACGGCGCGCCTCTACAACCTCGGCAACGGTACCTACCCGCAGGAGTATGAGGGGGTTGACGTGCGCGGGGCCGTCGTGTACGGGCGGCAGTCGGCCATGGACATCTACCGGGCAGCGGTGGTGGAGAGGGGGGCGCTGGGTGTGGTCAGCCCAGCGGCCCCGCCTTGGCAGGGGACCGGCGACCATCCGGGATTGGTGGCTACCGGTCAGGTCGGCTCCGACGGCTTCGGATTCAAGATAAGCCCGCAGGTAGCCAGTGATCTCGAAGACGCCATCTTGCGGGGGGGCGGTTCGGTACGGGTAAGGGCAAAGGTTGATGTCACCCGCCTCGAGGGAAGGTTCCTGCGCACCCTTGTGGCCGAGATACCGGGCGGGGAGATTCCTCTCGAGAGGGTGGCATTGATCGCGCCGCTTTCCGGGCCTGCACCCGGTGCGACGGATGTAAGCGGCGCGGCCGCCCTGGCCGAGGCTGCGGTTGCGCTTCGTGAAGCGATAGAGAGAGGAGATCTGAAGAGGCCGCGGCGGGGCATAGTCTTTGTCTGGGGAGCCACGCTGGCGGGTACAAGATCGTGGGCCCAACACCACCCGAGGGTGGTGGAAGAGCTGCACTCGGCCACGGTGGTCCAGTTCGTGGGATGGAAGCAGGAGGGTGAAGAGCCGGCGCTCCTGATCGAACGCATGCCTGATCCCTCTGCGGTGTGGACGCGACCGCCCGACCACCACACAGCCTGGGGTGCGGCGCAGCCGCCGCACTGGCCTTTTGAGGGGCATTATATAAGCGAACTCACCGAGGAAATTGCCCAGGGGGCGGCAGGGGAGTCATCGTCGTGGAGGGTAGGAAGCAATCCATATGAAGGTGCGGCGGACCACGAGTTCCTGCTCGAGCTGCTCATTCCCGCCCAGCGGATGTGGAATTTTCCCGATCCCCTCTACCGCAGCAGCCTGGACAGGCCCGAACACATCGATACCAGCTTGCTGGCGGCGAGTACGGTGGCGGCCGCCGTGACTGCCTACGAGACGGCCCTCGGCGAGCCTCATACTGCAAGGAGGATCCTGCGGTTGATCGAGGAGAGGGCCAGGCGGCGCATGTCTACTGCTCTGGACCAGGCCGGGCTCAACCTTGGTGTCGGTGACAGCCTGGCCGCTTCCATCGGCGACCGGCGATTGGAAGAGGAGATACTCAACGCGTGGAAGATCTGGTACCTGGAAGCGTTGGAATCGGTGATGGCTCACCCGCCCGCTCCGAAAGCCTGGCAGTTGAGAAATGCGGTATCGCTGGCGGTGTACCAGTTGGGGGTTGAGTGGAATGAGGGGATGCTGGCCCTCGGGTTGGCTCCCCTTCCGCTACCCGAGCGGTTCCACATGGGCTTGAGGGAGCCCTGAGGGAGATGCGACCCCCACCCGGCCGAACTCTGACTGCCGTCCTGGCCTCATGTCTGTTGATGGGAGCTCTGGGGTGGGGGCCATCTTCGCCGACCCGCCAGGATCCGCGTTACACGCCTGAGGAGTGGGAATCGATAACCGTTACCCGGTATGTGCGGAGCGTCGCTCCGGGTCCCCGCTACGTTGGGGTCGGCACCACCGGGGGGTTTCTCCTCTACGACCGGCTGGAGGATCGATGGTGCAATCCGCTGACACGCGCCGATGGTCTGCCGGAGAACTCCGTTGACCGGGTGGCTGTTGGCTCGGGCGGGGGCTTCGTGGTTTATGGGCGGAGGTGGGTGGGACTGGTGGAGCCCTCCACCCGGCGGCTTCTTCCAGACCCTTTCCCCCAGGCCCAGCCACCCGGGGAGCGGGCGGAGTTACCTGAAAATCTGTTTGCCGGTCCAGAGTACCAATACTTGTCCGATGGCAGGGTAGTGGGGCCATCGGGGGTGACGGTCCCGGTAATGGATGCTGCCGGCGACGATGCCGCTGGACTATGGATCGCCACCTGGGGTCTGGGCGTGGGGCGTGCCGATCTCTACACCCTGAGTTTAAAGATGGAGCCGTACGGATTGTGGAGTTCCGATGTTCGGGCCCTCGCCATCGGCGCGAACAGGCTCGTGGCGGGGGGCCTGGGTGATGCATGGTCGGTAGGAGGGATAACCGAATGGAGGATGTCCGAGGACCGGTGGTCGTACGTGCTTGCCTACGATACGCCTGGGCTACTCTCGGACCGGGTGGCCGGACTGGCCATGGCAGGGGAAGAGTTATGGGCAGCCGTAGAGGGTGGGGTGGCCCGGCGAACGGCCGACGGAAGGTGGAGGACATGGACGGTTCAAGACGGGATCCCTGATGGGCGCACGACCACGGTGGCCGTCGGCTCGGGTGCTGCCTGGGTCGGAACAATGCGCGGAGCCGCCGCAGTTGCCGGCGATTCGGTTAGTGTGCTGCCGCTGTCTACGGGCGGGATAGTGCGGGATGTGGCGGTCGGTGCAGGCGGCGTTTGGTGGGCCACCGATTTCGGTGCCCATGTCTATCGGGGACGATGGCCCGACGGGACTTTTTTCCGCCTCGAGCACCCACAGGGGCGGCTCGACGGGCAGGTAGATGCAGTGGGTACATACGGAAATGAAGTATGGTGGGTGAATGATCGCGGCGTGGTAGCCTATGATGCAGGCAGCCGAGCGTGGTTGGAGACGCCGCGCCTCGGTCCACTCCACCCAGGAGAAGCCACCGACATAGCGCTCGACTCGGCCAACGTTTGGATTGCCACGACAGGCGGCCTGTGGCGATTGATAAGGGAGGTTGGACGGTGGCACCATTACGATGAGGCTGATGGACTCATCGACCGCCGGGTGTGGAGTATCGCCA
>JAUVWC010000123.1 GCA_030604325.1 Candidatus Zixiibacteriota bacterium
GTCACCCTGCAGGAACGACCGGCAGAGGATTCCCGCACAAGGCCGGAGAGGGAGGAGCACAAGGCCGACAAGCTCGGTCTGGAGGTCGCCGACCTCACCCGGCAGCAGGTCCGGGAACTCGAATTCACCGGTGAGGGTGTATTGGTAACGTCGGTGGAGAGATTCGGTCCGGCCTACGATGTCGGTATCGTGCGGGGGATTGTCATTGTTGAGGTGGACGGTGAGCCGGTCTCGGATGTTGAGGACTACGAGCGGATTCTCAAAGAACTCACCTCCGGCGATTATGTGATGATCCGCGTCTACAACCATAGTCAACAGGAAGGGTACCGGTACAGAACCGATGCCGTTCGCGTACGCTGAACGGGCTTGCACCCGTCAGTTCTCCGCTAAGCGCTCGAACGTCAGAGTAGGGGGGCGCGGAGGAAAGAGGCTGGCAGTCTCCGGCGCCCCTGCTATATTTTTGCGTTTGATAAAATTGATACGAGGACAAGGGGGTCCACCGCAGGCCCGGAGATGCTACGGGGCCCTGACGCTTTAAGGAGTCGAGGATGCGTCGTCTCACCGCTCAGACCGGAGTCAACTACATACAGGTGCTGCTCGTCATCGTGACGGCGGGCATCATCGGCGCCCTCGTGGTTCCCTTCCTGCTCAACCAGGGGATGGAGGAGCTGCAGGAGTTTGCCAGGGAGAGGGCCGAACGCCTGGCGCTGGCCCAGGAGGAGTACTACGCCACCCACGGCGTATTCACCATGGAGAGGGATTCACTGCTGACCGTCCTCCCCGACTCTTCCTACTTCCTCGATCCCACCACCGACACGGAATTCATGATCGGTACGGCCAATGCGGGGCAGGATTACTCTATCTCTTCCACCGGGGATTTCTACCTCCTCGTGGTAACCGAAGACCGCCTGGATAAGCTTCAGGAGGCCAGGCAGGCCTGGCATCAGTACCAGCAAGACCTCATAGAACAAAGCCGACGGCGCAGGCCTTAGTGCACCGCTCCGTAATTACGGTGATGTATCGAGAGTGCCGAGGCGGTCGGCCAGCAAGGCACGAGGAGGAGGGATAACGGTGGCCAGGAGCCTGCCGGTGAGACAGACGACAGCGAGGGTGACGCCGGCGCCAGCCGCAGCCGGAGCGTGTCACCGGCAGACTCCTTGTGCTACGACGAGCAACGCGGCTGGCCGGAATGCATCGGCGCTTGAATGCCAGCGTAATTGCGGAACGGTGTACTAAAGAAGTGCCCACCTACGAATACGAGTGCCTCGAGAACGGTCACCGGTTCGAAGAGTTCCAGTCGATGACCGAACCGCCCCTGACTAAATGTCCTATATGCGGTGGGCAGGTGCGCCGACTTATCGGCAGCGGGGCGGGCATCCTGTTCAAAGGTTCCGGCTTCTACCAGACAGACTACCGGAGCCAAGGGTACCGCGAGGCGGAGAAGGCGGAGTCCCCCGCGAAGGATGGCTCCGGCACACCGGCCCCAAAGAGCACCGATCCCCCGCGGAAGGAATCCGCCCCTGACGGGAAGGGATCGGATTCGGCCTCGGAGAGCATGGAATAGATGGCCCGGTCGGGTTCGGCATTTCGCAGGGCTGGCATCACCCTTCTTGTTGGGGGCATTCTGCTGGTTTCCTCATGCGGGGCAAGGGACTGGCAGAATGAGTTGGATACCGCTGTAAGCGCCTCGTCCCAGGGGCCGGAGCAACTGGTCAAGCGGCTGGAGGAGTTTCTCGACAAGGATCCTCCGTTGAAATATGCCAGCGAGGTCCGCTTCACCATTGGATTTACCTATGCAGAGGGGCTCCACCAGTACAGAGAGGCCCGTCGCTGGTTCACCGAGCTGCTCGACAGCGACCCCGACGGCGCTTGGGCTGAAGAGGCGCAGTGGATGCTGGAGAACATGGAGAAGGGTGCCGAGGAGCTGCTTCCCGAGCTCAGAGAAGAGGTCCCTCCGCCCCGCCGGCGGCAAACCGGGAGTCTCAAATGAGTACCGCAACAGAAATGCCTCCCACCGGAGCGGCCGGCAGAAGGCATCTCTGTTGAAAACTCCAGGGGATGGCTTGCGGAGAAAGGCGACGCCTCTCCTCTGTTACCATAAGGGCTTTTAAAGGCGCCGGCCCCATTTTATCATCGCTGCCGTAAGCTACGGAACACTAGAGGGTGTCGGTCGTTTACGGGTCACGGCGACACATTCAGGGACCGAGGCCGACCCTCATACTACATAATGTAAACGGCCTTTCTCAGGGGCCGATCCCCCGGCAGTGTTGATTGTGAGGAATCCAGCCGGTAAGAGCAAGGTAAAAGCAACATCTAAACCTACGGTAGGCAGCAGGTTGAAGGACGCTAACTCCGGGCATTTTTGTGGTAGTCATCGGTGGAGGGCCGTGGTGGCTCTTCCGGTTGTTCTGCTCATTGGGTGCAGCATGGGCGCCGACAACCAGGCGGGATTCGAGTATACCGGCCGTGGGCCGAGCTCGATTTTGAGCGATACACTGACCGTGACCGGCACTGATACCACCTGGATGGTCGATCTATCCCTGGAGGAATCTCCCCGTCTCTTCGTAGGGGAGTTCGGCGGTTACGAAGCAGCAGCCCTGATCCGGTTCGCTGATTTCCCCGTCGGTGCCCAGGTGGTGCAGGCGCGGCTCATCTTCCGGGGTGTCGAGGCCGACGCGTCCGGCGACTCCACCGATACCATTGATCTTTCCCTCTACCGGGTCACGGCCGCATGGGATTCCTCGTGGACGGGGAAGGATCTTCCCGGTCTCTCATCCGGTCTGGGCGAGCTGCTGGCCGAGGCCCACATACCTCTGAGTGCCATTGCCGATACCTTCAGCTTCTCTATGCCGGCCGACCTGTTGCAGAGCTGGGTGGATGATGCCGCCAGTGCAGCCCGAGGTGTGGCCCTGATGGCTGCTTCCCCCGCACCGTTCTTCCTCCATCTCGACTCAGCTGAGGCGCTCAGGGACGGCCGGCCGAAGCTGAAGTTACGCTACGTCCCATCGGGTGGTGGAAATGTCAGGGAGGAGGAGCTGACACCGGCTATGGACCTGTCGCTGGTGACTTTCGCTGATGCCCCGACTGTCGACGAGCTGTGGGTGGGGCGGGGCACTCCCTACCGGACTCTACTGACCTTCGATGTCTCCCATTTTCCGACGGGGATCACGGTGAACCGGGCGGTGCTGCGGCTGGGAGTGCGGCAGAATGAGGCTGTTACGGACGGGGTGGCGATAGTCGCCGCTCTTCCTCTCTCACAGGAGCCGTGGTATCTGATGATCAACGAAACCATGACCCCTGGAACAACGAGCTACAGTACACTTGTAGCCCTGTCGGACAGCACGGCTAGCTTGGTCGTGACGAGCGCGGCGGCGGCTCATTTCCCGAAGAATCTGCCGCAGCTCGGCCTGATGCTGGTTGCGGTGGGAGAAGGCAGCGGAATAGGCATGATCAAGCTCTGGGACAGCACAGCCGAGTCCCAGAAACTGGCCAGGCTGGAGATCATTTACTCGCTTCCCTCGGGGATGACGCCGTGAGCACTCCCCGTCTGCACCCCCTCCGTTCTGTTGCAGGACTCTCGCTTCCGGCTGCGGTGCTTATAGTGGTAATGCTCATTCCTGCCGGGGCATCAGCGCAGACCGCTTTCGGCCTCAGATGGTATGGAGAGGTCCGCCCGCCCGCCACTGCGCGGGCACTGGCCCTTGGGGGAGTGACGGCGGTATCGCCGTGGGGAAAGGAACCGGCGGCTGTGGGACAGCGAAATCCGGCTCTGATGGCTCTTGCCGAAAGAGTGCTCTACGGCATTTCATGGGAAGTGGGTCACCTCTCCGGCTCATACCCCGACGGTGCGGGCAGTCTGTGGCAGAGCGGGCCGAGGATGGTGGGGCTTGTGCTGCCTCTGGGGGGCGGGATCGCCATCGGGGGTAGCCTGCAGGGTCTTACCGCCGCCGAGTTTGAAATCCACAAAGAAGGAGCGGGGCCCGACGGGGTGCCGGTCCATTTCAGCTACCGGGGCACCGGTGGGCTGAGCCAGGCGGTGGTCGGCATTGCCTGCAGGCTTCCTGCGGGTATTGGAGCGGTGGGCCTGGAGGCTGATATCCTCTTCGGCTCGCTGAAACAGGAATGGCGCATAGACTTCGAATCTGCCGATTACAGGGATACCTCGGACCGCCTGCACCGCCAGCACGTGGGAAGCCGGTGGACGGCTGGAGTTCAGCTTGCGCCCCTATCGCGCTTCCGTTTGGGGGCCGCCGTCAGCACCAGGGGCTCACTCGACGTGAAGCATATCTATGTGACCAGAGATGCCGGCCCCGATACCAGTGATGGAGAGATGAGGATAGGAGGTACGGTTCTGGCAGGTGCAGGCATGCAACTGAACGACCTGTGGGCCGTGTATGCTGATTACCGCCGGGCCGCCTGGGATCGTACCGAGTGGCTGCAGGAGCCGGCATCGATAACAGGTATGGGCGCCGGCGCTACGGACTTCGACAACTTTTCTGCCGATTGGGACTTGGGAATTGGCATAGAGCGACAGGCCCGCCCCCCGGATGAGCAGATCTCTTTCTGGGATACACTACCGTTGCGGGCCGGTCTTCGCTGGGGAGCTATCTATGCGCCAGACCTGGGTGGCGGGAGCATCACCCAGTGGTACGCTACGTTGGGAACTGCCCAACCGATCGGCCGTGTGGGTCGTACCTGGATAGACCTGACCCTCCAGTTCGGCGGCCGCTCCTCAGATACTTCCCCGGCGCGGGAGGGCTTCTGGAGAATTCAGATCGGGATCACCGGAGCCGAACGCTGGTTCCTGCCGCCGCAACGATGAATCCGCCCGCGGGCGGAAAGGAGCAGGGAGGAATTAACATGCGTCGACAATTCACCATGTTGGCACTGTTCGTGCTCGCAGCCGGAATGACGACGGGGTGCGCCGCCGGACTGAAACAGGGCCTCGACGAACACGCGGCGACGCTGGAGGCTATGCAGACCCGTCTGGATCAGCTGGCCGAACAGAGCGGGCAGCAGACACAGGAAATGGACGCCATCCGGCGCGATGTGTCGCAGATGGGTCTGAAGATCACCCAGGCGGAGGAGCAGGTGGGGGTTCTGAACAACAAGACGGAGAACCTCAATACCCGCATCCAGCTGCTGAGCGATGACGTGACCCGCCTCAAGCGGGAGGCCGAAACACAGCCGGCCAC
>JAUVWC010000144.1 GCA_030604325.1 Candidatus Zixiibacteriota bacterium
GCGAAAACCAGAGAGAGGTATCTCTTTTTCATATGTCCCCCCAAACGGGTCTAAAGGGAAGTTCAGTTGAAGAATCCTCCAGCAGAGTGAAGAATGGTACCGAACCGCTGATGCGGAAATGATAGAGCGTCACGCTTTTTTGAACAAGAGGACTGATTATGGGTCTTGTTGGTTACGAGGCATAAATGGTTATTTTGAGGTCGTCACAACCTCGAGATCTCCTCTGTATCCTACCGAGGTAGGGGATTTGAACGCTGGCATGAATTGCATTCGTATACTGACGCTGCCGCTCTTAATGGCGGCCTTTATTGCAGGAGTTCCCGCCAGCAGCTTCGCCTCCGGCCAGGCCAGCCCGCAGCTCACCGATGGCCGCCACGAACCCCCCGTAACCGAAATCATGGCCACAGAAGCCTCTATACCGGTAGTGATCGACGGTATAGTAAATCCCCTCGAGTGGGCGGGTGCGCCGGTCATCAGCGACTTTACGGCGCGGGATCCCATCGAAGGGGCGCCCCCCAGCCAGCGTACCGAAGTACGGGTGCTGTATAACCGACATTACATTTTCATTGCCTTCTCCTGCTACGACACCGAACCGGACAAGATCATCGCCCGTGTGGGCAGCCGGGACTCCTGGCACCTCCAGACCGACATGGCCCACCTTGACATCGATCCTTACCACGACCACCGCAACGCCTATCACTTCACCGTCAGCGCGGCCAACATCCAGACGGAAGCCTACGGTTGGGACACCACATGGGACGGAGTATGGGATTCCGCCACCCGCATCACCGATGAAGGCTGGTTCGCGGAGATGGCAATACCCTTCTCCATCCTCCGTTTCGAGCCGAAGCCGACCCAGACAATGGGCATCAATTTCGCCCGCAAGATCCAGCGGACTAAGGAGGAATTGCAGTGGCTTTCCTGGGGGCGCAACGAATGGAGGCGGGTCGACAGATACGGCCACCTCAACAACCTGCAGGGCCTGCGATCCGGCCATGATCTTGAGATCATGCCCTACGTGAAGGCCAAAGGGCAGCAGTACTACTCTAGCCCCACTCCCCCTGTGGGCTACATCAGGGAAGAGCTGAGTGATGTGGGAGTGGACCTGAAGTACGGGCTCACCAGCAACCTCGCCCTGGATGTATCGCTGAACCCCGACTTTGGACAGATCGCACCCGACGCAGAACAGATCAACGTCACCCGTTACGAACGACATTTCAGGGAACTCCGTCCTTTCTTTCAGGAAGGGCAGACCATCTTCCGCACACCGCTCCAGATCTTCTACAGCCGCCGGATCGGGAAGCAGATTGCCAGCGGCCTAGAAGCAAACCTTCTGGCCGGGGTGAAACTTACCGGCCGGACCGGCCCATACCAGATCGGGCTCATCAATGCGGCAACCGAGCGCAAGGACTACTCAGTCGAATCGGGTGGCTCGATGCTTGATAAGACCGAGCCGATGGCTAACTATGCCGTCGTGAGGATAGTGCGCGACATCCTCGCCCGTTCAACCATCGGCATCCTGGCCGCAAGCAAGGACACCCGCTCGGGCGGCGGCAAAGCCCCCTACCAGCGTTCCCTGGGCATGGACATAAATCTTAACCTGGGAGAGAACCACTACATCAGCAGCATGCTAGCCCTCAGCATCAACCCGGGCACTACCGGCAACGACTGGGCCGGCCAGATGAAGGCCGGTCTGCGATCCGATCTCTGGGATTACGGCGCCGAGTTCACCTACCTCGGGCCCGACTTCAACGTCAACCAGGTCGGTTATATAACTCAGGTGGACCGTCGCGAAATCGGTTGGAACCTGGGGTGGAAACCGCGGCCGGAAAAGTATGAGATCAGGCGCATTGAACTGAAGACCTCGGGCAAGATTTCGAGGAACTTCACCGACCTTTATACCAACGGCCGCTACGGAGTGCAGCTCAAGTTTCAGGCCACGGACTACACAGAGATAGAGGCCTCGGTAAACCTGAACGACACCCGCTGGCGCAACGTGGATGACCCGGATCCGGGCACAACCTCGATCGACGCCCGCCTGTACCGTGGCCGCAACTACGGGCTCAAGCTCAACACCGACCGCACTCTCAATTACTCTTTCGACTTCAGTACAAGCTGGGGGAACTTCCTCGATTACCGCAATTACTACTGGGGGCATGACAGGACGATCCGAATGGGCTTTACCTTTCGGCCCAACCCCAGGTTCTCCGGCAGCGTGAGCCTCAACCATATCAGGGAGTACTTCCGGGATGGTTCGCTGGACGAGACTAAGAGCCTGTTCGTCATCAGGTCCTCCTACTACTTCACACCGAAGCTTTCCGTGAAGATGTACAATCAGTTCCGTTATTTCACTAACCCCGATCCCGATGAAAGAGACTCTGCGGCCAATACCCTGAACCTGGTGTTCTCCTACTTCCTCAACGCCAAGAGTATTCTCTACGTGGTGTACAACGAGATAAGGGAGGACGATATCGCCGGCTGGGAGTACTACGAGCGCTACGGCAGCCTGCCGCTGAGCGACCGAGCGCTGCTTATCAAGCTTACCTACTGGTTCAGCCTGTAATCAGCTCTAACCAGCTCTTACTGTTGAGATTTGCCAAGCGGATCGCTTCGCCGATATAATAAAGACTGTCCTGCATAACAAATTCCATACGATGAACTCTGAGGAGGGAAGCCATGCGTAAAGGGATTCTCGCCGCCGTCCTGGTTCTTTTCACCGCTTCCAGCGCCTTTGCCCAGAGCGGGCCGAGGGCCATGACGGTCGACGATGCACTCGACATGAAGAGTGTCGGCTCGGCGTT
Organism: Candidatus Zixiibacteriota bacterium; assembly: GCA_030604325.1. GTDB lineage: Bacteria > Blakebacterota > Blakebacteria > Blakebacterales > Blakebacteraceae > JAGLTZ01. The sequence continues at coordinate 2,802 of JAUVWC010000144.1, forward strand.
GATGTCGCCTGACGGCAACTGGGTCTTTTATTCCCTGTCGGAACTGAACTGGAAGGATAACAAGCGTGAATCGAAGTATTACATGATTCCCGCCGAAGGTGGTGAGCCGTTCCAGTACATCGGCGAGGCCGGGGGAAGCGGATTCCAGTTCTCACCTGACGGGAAATATCTGTCTTTCACCCGATCTGTGGATGAAAAGCGGCAGGTCTTCCTTATGCGCACCAGAGGGGGTGAGGCCGTTAAGCTCACCGATCACGAAACCAGCGTGGGGTCCTACAAGTGGTCTGCCGACTCGAAGAAGATCTTCTTCAGCGCCACCGACAAGCGACCCGAAGAGGAGGAAAAAGCGCTGAAGGACAAATTCGACCCTATCTTCGTCGACGAGGGACCGAACGGACAGACCAGGTCGTACTGGAGCAATCTCTGGATGTTCGATGTGGAGACCAAGGAGGAGACGAAGATCACGGATGAGGAATTCATCGTCGGCGGCTTCGATACCTCTCCCGACGGCCAGCGCGTTATCTTCACGGCCCGCTACACTAACCGCCGCAACGACCGCTACAAGGACGAGATCTACATCGTCAACGTCGCGGACAAGATGAAGACCCGCCTGACAGACAACAACGCTCCTGAGGGCGGACTGCTCTGGGCGCCCGATGGCGAGAAATTCATCTTCACCGCCGCCGATGACAAGCAGTGGCTGAACCGGAACACCAAGATCTACATCATGGATCCGAACACGCGCGAATACCGAATGCTATCCGGCAGATACGAGGGCGGCATCAGAAGTATTGTGTGGACCACCGACAGCCGCTACCTGCTCTTCAACGGTGCTCAGGGTACCAATTCCAATCTTTTCCGCATGGATGTCTCCAACGGCAACGTCCGGCAGCTGACGAATGTCGAGGGATCCTTCGGTGCCAGCTCCTTCTCCAAGGACCGGCGGAAGATGGTCTATTCCTTCAGCGACTTCGACACCCCCGGCGACCTGTACGCCTCTACGGTCGACAGGTTCGAGCCGGTGCGCCTGACCGAGGCCAATCCCGGCTTCGAGGAGAAATTCCTCCTTGCCGACATGAAAGTCATCAAATGGCAGAGCAGGAACGATTTCGAGATCGAAGGCCTGCTGCACCTGCCGGTCGGCTACGTGGAGGGGGCCCGGGTACCGCTCATCCTAAACATCCACGGCGGTCCGGCAGGTTGCTACACCAACAGCTTCCGGGCGAGCTATCACATCCATGCCGGCCTTGGATACGCCTCCCTCTCCTCCAACGTGCGCGGCAGCACCAACTACTCCGACCGCCTCATGGAGGGAAACACGGTCGCCGCGGGCGACGGTATCGGTCTCGGCGACTACTGGGATGTGATGAACGGCGTCGACTACATCATCGAGCAGGGGATCGTGGACCCCGACAGAATGGGGCTGCGGGGCTGGAGCTACGGCGGCATCCTGGGCGGTTGGACCATTACCCAGACCGACCGCTTCAAGGCCGCCTCGATCGGTGCCGGCGTGTACGACTGGCAGGCTGAATACGACCCCGGATTCAACCACGACGTGAGCCTGTGGCACATCGGCGGCACTCCGTGGGACAATACCGAGGGATACCGTAATCAGTCGGCCTACACGTACGTTAAAAACGTAAAAACCGCTACCCTTATAATGCACTGCGAGAATGACCGCACCTGCACCGAGCCGCAGGGCATGTCCTACTTCACCGCCCTCAAGGATATCGGGGTGGCGCCGGTGCGCTACATCAAGTTCCCGCGTATGGGACACGGCGTCAGCGAACCACACCTGCAGCGGGTCCGTGATATCGAGGAGATTCGGTGGATGCAGAAGTACGTTCTCGGCGAGGAGTGGACCCCCTGGGAGAGGCC
>JAUVWC010000198.1 GCA_030604325.1 Candidatus Zixiibacteriota bacterium
CGAAACATAGAAAGTCGAAGTTTCCCGGTAGAAAGCCGGCAGGATGGTAACTAGCTAGTGCCCATCCGGAGTCCGTTCTTTGGACCGCGAGTCTGGCGAGTGCCGGCGAGCAAACTCCGTGTGGGCACTGGCAGGTTTTCGATGCGGAAGCGAGCAATTTTCCGCGATGTCAAGGAAGTCAACGGATCGCGCGGAGGCGTACTAACTGTACGCCGCACAAGAGATCCGGCAGACTGACGCCGAGATCGCGGAAAAGGGCCGGTTCCGGACGGAAACTAGTTGTTAATCCACCTCTGTACGAGATCGTACAACACCCGATGTCCCACTCCGGTGTGGATCGGTAACGTGCTCAAAGCCACGATTCTGCCGTGCCATGTAAGAACGCGCAGGGGGGTGGTGAGCACCCCTATCGTGGCCAGCGCCTCCATGCGGCCGGAAACGAGTACCGGCATACCCGTCTCGATCCCCCACAGAGTACGGCGCGTCTCATGGCGGTCCCCGATGGCCACCGCAAGTACATCTAGCGCGTTGTAATCAAGGCTGTCCACAAAGGCCGCCAGCAGAGGGAGTTCATCCAGGCAGACGATGCACTCCCTATCCCTGATGAGGATCCAAAGCCTGAGGCCGGGGTCCGGGAGGAGAGTGGGCTCTCCGGCAATGGTCCGCAGAGGTCCGAGCAGTTTGGCCAGGTCCAGCCCTATCCATGCCGGGCAGTCGAATTTTTCGGGGCCTGCTACTTCCGACACTTCATCTCTGCGATCTTGGTCGCCTGTGATATTGCCGCGGAGCAGGCCGCCTACGCCCACCAGCATGACCAGCAGTACCACCCCGGCCAAGGGCCCGAATATCCGCCAGCGCGGCCCGTCACGCATAAGAACACCCCTTTCCGAAAATGGGTAGTCGGCGCCAGATCAGGTCGGGAGCTCTGAGGGGATCAGGGACTGGCCGGAGAGGCGACGGCTCCGAGAAGGGCCTGGAAACCTTCCCGCGCGCCAACCCATTCATAGAGTATGTCGTCCGTGTTAAAGAACACTCGGCCGCCCGGACCAATGGTCATGCTGCGCAGATAACGATTCAGCGGCAGATTCCAACGGCCCACCGTTGCTCCCTCGTGGGAGATCAGCGTAACCGTAGACTCTAAATCTTCGCCCGTGAAATCAGTGTAGTAGATCAGAGCACCTATACCGGAGAGGGCGACCAGCCCATCCATATCCGATTCGGGTGTCAATCCCTTTCGCCGTTCATCGATAGTGCGTAGACCGCTGCCGGTGACCGGTTCCCACGGCGACAAACCATTTATCGACCAGTAGGCGAGGCGGAGGAGCGATTCATCAAAGACCAGAATCCGATTCTCATCCCAGCGGGCCAGGTGCCACCAGTTGTAGGCCGGTTTGAACAGCAGGCCGGCCCGGCGGTGACTGCCCGCCCCGCCTGCCGGCTCCAGCAGTCCCGTGCCCAGATCGACCGTGAAGAGCGGATCCCTTTTCTGTTCCACCGTGTCATGAACCAGCCACCGGGTCCCACCTAACCACACCACACTGCTCGGCCACACCCCGGTGGGCCATCTGATCCCCTCCCGGGCACCTTCAAGGGTGAAGAGTCCGAGGCGAGGGTCGGAGAGCGCCGGCCGATCGCCGGCCATATACATGTGGGATCGGAGCGAGCCTTCCGGATGAGCCGACACCATCGAGGCGACACTCCACCCCTTCCCGGGGGATTCACCCAACAGCAGTCCCTGGCCGTCCTCGTAGCCGAGGTAGATCAGCTTCCGACCGCCGATGGCTATAATCCTGTTGGGCCGCGAACCCATCCCTGCCAAACGCCCATCCCGCAGGATGCCCCGCTGCCGGAAAAGTGACTTCAGATTGCCTAACTGTTCAACAAGTTCACCAGGCAGCAATGAAGAAGCGCCACCTGAATCACGAGGCTCATCCGCCGCGGTGCCGCCGGCGGCCATCTCACGGTCAGCCTCTCCCGCCTTCCCCACAGCTCCGAGCAATCGTAATCTGAAAACCCTATCGGAGCCGTCGATGGCGTAGGCCAGACCCGCCCCCGACCACGCCAGTTGAATAACCGGCTCCCTGAGACGATGCTCCTTGCACAGCCGGCCCCGAGAATCGTAGGCCCGGACTATCCTCCGGGTGCCGTCCAGCAGATAGGCAAGACCATCGGCCCCCAGGGAAGCATTGAAGGTATAGGCGGGCAGATTACGGAGCCGGCCGTCGGGACGCCTTGCTTCCTTCTTTGGAAAATGAGCCCAACTATCACGGACAAGGGTGGCCCCCCGGGATGAAAAGACTTCGATCCGGTTCTCCTGGCTCCACCCGAGGATTACACTCCCATCTTCGAACCGGCAGGCGTGCACGGCGCTGAGCTCCATCGAAGCCAGACCGATGGCATCAGGCTGCTGAGATGTGACGGCGCTTCCGAAGGTGAATGTATCACCTGCCCGGGTAACATATGCCGCCAGCGGGGATCCTGGGCCATGGTAGGAAGCATTGTACAGCCATCCGCCCGAACTGAACTGGAGGGAAGGGGTGGCTATATCGAGAGGGGGAATCGGTTCCACTTCGAGGAAGAGGCCCGTGGGAGTGAACCAGGAGACGTGGAACAGGTGGGCGACGCCAACGCGGGAGCCATCGGTTACCAGAGCGTACGGGAACTGCCCCAGTTCCCCGGGTCCCTGGCCTATCCCGCCGAAGGTGCCCAGCAGTTGACCGGTTCCGGTCTTGATAACCGCCACCTGCGAGAGACGGCCATCCAGAACATACAACCTGTTCTGAAGGCACAACAGATCCCTGGGGAATACCAGCGCCGGATCGACAGAGTCGGCAGGCTCGGCGTAGAGGAGATTCAGTTCATATTGCAGTCGTTCAATCTGCATCTCCTGCCCTCCACAGCCCAGGGCTGCGGAGAGCAGGAGTCCTGCCACTGCCTCACTCAGGGAGTGCTTTCGAAGCCGCATCAGTCGAAAATCGATCTGACGCCATACAGAATGGTGCACCATATCTTGGCATAGCCGTATCTGGACCAGCATAGAACCTCAGTTAACGTGGCGTGGTCCAGGCAGTCGTTGAGGGCTTGTTCGGCCCTGTCTATACATTTTTCATATTTACTGGTCGGGCATCTGATGGAGGCCAACACCCCTGACGGAAGAAATGTCACCAGAGTCAGGACAGAAGCCAGCGTAATAAGGTTCTTTCGAATACTCATTACCGATCCTCCTTCCCGCAGCACGGGTTCATTGACGCAGGGGACCGCGTCGCTCCGGAACCGGCTGGTGCAAGTGCTGTGCCAGAAGAGTATGCGGGCCGCTGCCGGATGAAGGCATTCCGCCCATATTCCTGCGACGATACGGTTTGGGTCTATAAGTGCAAACATGCCCACACCTGCTGAAGAAAGCGCCAGGAGAGAATAGGTGTCACCAAGAGGTTACGCCCTGAATTGTTTCGGCCAATTCGGTGCCTGCTGCGGGCTGCCGCGTGTCACAGATAATTGACAGCCTGTGCCTGCGCAGCCGCCTCCCCGCTGCGGCTTAGACGTTTCATGAAACCTTCTGGTTGAGATATGATGTATTAATAACAAAGCAGGCTATCCCATTCCAGGTGGGAGACGACTCGATGATGAATGAACAGGTAGACGAAAGCAGTGGAACACCGGTAGAGACCCCCAAGCCCTCCGGCCACTTCGGTGCCGCATGGGTCCTGATCGCGCTGGGCGGTTTGCTTCTGCTCGGCAACCTCTTCGATTTCGGCGGTGGTGTCCTGTTGATCG
>JAUVWC010000187.1 GCA_030604325.1 Candidatus Zixiibacteriota bacterium
TAAATGTACTGTCCTCCATCGATCTTTATCACCTCGCCGGTGATATGGCGGGCGAAATCCGAACAGAGGAAGGCGACAAGATGGGCCACATCCTCCGGTGAGGCGATTCGTCCCAGGACTGTCTCCTTGATGGCCTGATCCAGGAACTCCTTCGGAATGGCATCGGCCATTGCGGTCTCGACCATCCCGGGGGCGATGGCGTTCACGTTGACGCTGTAACGACCGAGTTCCGTGGCTACGGTTTTCGTCAGAGCGATGATCCCCGCCTTCGAGGCGGAGTAGTTGCTCAGCCCGAATTTCCCCCGCAGCGCGTTGATGGAGGAGATATTTACGATCTTTCCTGAGCCCTGGTTCTTGAACACCCGTGCCGCGGCCCGGCAGTAGTTGAAACACCCCTTAAGATTGACATCGATGACTGCATCCCACTCCTCTTCGGTCATCTTCCAGATCACGGCGTCCCGGGTTATCCCCGCGTTGCAGATAACGATGTCGAGGCGGCCCAGCTCTTCGAGTACGGTCTCCGCCACTCTCTCCGCCTCGGAGAAGACGGCCACATCGGACTGGATGACGATCGAGCGTCGTCCCGCCTCTTCAATCCGCCCGACGACTTCTGCGGCCGCCTCAACCTGGCTTATGTCTACTATGGCGATGTGGCAGCCCTGTCGGGCGAGCTCCAGTGAGACGGCGGCACCTATCCCGCGGCTGCCTCCGGTCACAAGAGCGACTTTTTCGTCGAGTCCCAGATTCATGCTGAGTAGCCCTCACTCCTCCTCGAGCTTTGTCCCGCAGGCCCCGCAGTAATCGAACTGGGCGGGGATGCCCTTCGCCCCGCACTTGGCACAGGTGTGCATGTAGGGCCCCCACAGGAACTCGCTGCTCTCGCCCGCCGCCGCCTTCTCCCGGAGCTCGCGGTGACGGGTCTCGCGCTTCTCCACAAAGGCCATCATCCCCTCGTACGGCTCCAGAGAGGTGAAGTGGGTGCTGAGCCAGTCGCGGGCATGCCCGATGGTCGCGTACCAGGCGGAATCCTTCCAGTAGTTGAGTTGTGCCTTGGTGTACCTGGTGCACTCCGGGAATTTATCCAGGCAGAGCTGGGCTATCTCGTCCACCGCCTCGTCCAGTTTCTCCCGCGGCACGACCTTATTAACCAGTCCCCACTCCAGGGCCTTCTCGGCGGGGATCCTCTGATTGAGGAAGAGGATCTCCCGGGCCCGGCGGTCGCCCACGAGGATCGGAAGCCACTGTGTGGCTCCCCCGCAGGCTACGCTGCCCACGCTGGTGCCCACCTGCGAGATGAAGGTGTCATCGGCCATCACCGCCAGATCGCACGCGAGCTGTGACTCGTTCCCGCCGCCCACCGCCATGCCGTTCAGGCGGGCGATGGTGACCTTGCCGGTGCGCATGATACTCTCTATGTACCCGGAAAAGAGCCCCATGTATTTCCAGTAGTCGCGTGGCCGCTGCGTGTATTCCTCGGCGTACTCTTTGACATCGCCCCCCGTGCAGAACGCCTTCTCCCCGGCGCCGGTGAAGATGATGACACCTACCTGATCGTCATTGGAAGCGTCGGTGAACGCGGTGCCCAGTTCCTTCAGGGTGTTTGTGGTATACGCGTTGTACTTCTTCGGACGGTTGATGGTGATGCGTGCGATGAGATCCTTCTTCTCGTAGAGGATGTCCTGAAAGTCGAAGTCGCTCGCCGCCTTTGAGGGGAACAGCGTCATGTTCACATTTCCTTTCCGGAGTACGTCCCTGGCCGGGTTTTAACCGCGTGACTGTTTCTGCCCGCGCCGACCGTGCAGGCCGTGCAGCGTCAGGTGCACCAGTTTCTCGCCCAGATCCTCGACCGGGGCATCACGTTTCGGGTCGAACCACATGAAGATCCAGTTGAGCATACCGAAGATGAAGAGAGTGTAGTGACGGGCATCGTTGCCTCTATCGGCCCGGTTCCCGCTGGGGCCGAGGATCTCTCCGACGATCTCCGCTGCCATCTTGAAATAGCGCCGCCGAAGTTTCTCGATGTTCTTGTATCGATCACCTTTCAGGGATTGGAGCTCGAAGGTGCAGATCTTCATCTCGTTGAAGTGCCGGGTGTAGTAGGAGAGGTGGTTCTGCACCAACCGACGGAGCTTCTCCTCGGCATCGCCTGCCTCGGAGATCGTTTTCTCCTGTTCATCGAGAAGGGAGGAGAACGTGCGGTGCTGTATCTTGTAGAGCAGGTCCTCCTTGCTCTGGAAATAGTAGTACATCCCGGCCAGGCTGAGTCCGGTCTCACGGGCCACATCCCGGATGGAGGTCTGATCGTAGCCCTCCCGAGCCATCAGGTTGGAGGCGGCCGAGAGCAGCTGCTCCAGCTTGGGGCCCGATCGTGCGCCGGTACTGTTCTTGTCTGCCGAGGAAGTATTTGCCATCGTAGTGTACTCGGTTGCAGCCGGTGAAACCCGGTTATGCCTGATCGCTCGGTTGCGGTTGGAACAAACGTTCGATAGCTAATCGTAGTGTCGTTCGCCGCCGGGCGTCAACTTGCAGAAAATGCCCGCTGGCCAGTAGCATCTGTCGGGAGTACCGCTCGGATCCCGACCCAGGAAAGAGGTTCTGAGAGATGGAATTACGAGAGGCAGTTATCGTGGAGGCTGTACGAACTCCGGTGGGCAGGTATGGCGGTGTGCTGAAGGACGTCAGACCCGATGATATGGCTGCTCTGGTGATGCGGGAGGTCACCGACCGCAGCGGCGTGGAGCCGGCTGTCGTGGAAGACGTGCTCTTCGGCTCATCCAACCAGGCCGGGGAGGATAATCGCAATGTGGCCCGGATGGCTTCCCTGCTTACGGGCTTCCCCGTCGAGGTTGCCGGCTGCACCGTTAACCGCCTCTGCGCCTCCGGTCTGGAGGCATTGAACCAGGCCGCCATGGCCATCAGCACCGGTATGGGGGACGTCTTCGTGGCCGGCGGGGTAGAGAGCATGAGCCGCGCCCCGCTCGTACTCTCCAAGCCCGAGACCGCCTTCGACCGCACCCAGCAGGTCTACGATTCCACCATCGGCTGGAGGTTTCCCAACCCCAGACTCACCTCCCTCCACCCGCCGTACAGCATGGGAGAGACGGCCGAGAACATTGTCGAAGCCTACGGGATCGGCAGGGAGGAGCAGGACCTCTTCGCCCTGGAGAGCCACAGGAGGGCGGTGGTCGCCTGGGAGGAGGGCCGGTTCAGCGATGAGATCGTTCCCGTCGTCGTGCCCCAGCGCAAGGGAGAACCGGTCACTGTGGCCCGGGACGAGGGTCCCCGCTCCGATACTTCCCTGGAGAAACTGGCGGCCCTCAAACCGGCATTCCGGGAGGGAGGAATGGTCACCGCCGGCAACTCGTCCAGCATCAACGACGGCGCGGCGGCGCTTCTTATCATGGAGGCCGAGACGGCGGCCCGGTTGGGTGTGAAGCCGATGGCACGTTGGGTGGCCTCGGCAGTGGCCGGGGTGGACCCGGCGATGATGGGTCTCGGGCCGATCCCCGCCACCCGTAAGGTGCTGGAGCGGGCGGGATTGAAAGTAGAGGATATCGACCTGATCGAACTGAACGAAGCATTCGCCGTGCAGGCCCTTGTGTGCGTGAGGGAGTTGGGTTTGAATATGGACCGGACGAATGTCAACGGTGGGGCGATCGCCATCGGCCATCCCCTGGGCAGCACGGGAGCCCGCCTGATGGTCACGCTGCTGCATGAGATGAAACGCCGGCAGGCGCGCTACGGACTGGTAACCATGTGTGTGGGGGTGGGGCAGGGGATAGCAACTGTCGTGGAAGGAGTTTCCTGATGATCGTTGGTGTTATCGGTTCGGGATCTATCGGGCCCGACTTGGCCTACGGCTTCATCTCCGCGCTGGCCGGCGAGGAGGGGAGCAGGCTTTATCTCCACGATATCGTGGAGGAGGCCCTGGAAGCGGGGATGGCCAGGATCGAGGGA